>NZ_JBHWDU010000001.1:0-53532 GCF_042734825.1 Kitasatospora sp. NPDC059648
ACTGCAGGGGGGACCCTGTGGGAGAGTAGGACGCCGCCGAACAATCATTCAGAAAAGCCCCTGATCCATCGGATCAGGGGCTTTTCGCATTTCCGTTGACGTATCGTCGGTGCATGGACGATCAGACAGCGGTCATTGCGAGCAACGTGCTCAGTCCCGAGCAGCGCGACGGCGCCCTGCGTGTTCTGGCGGAGGCCCAGGCGGTCGACGGCCGGGCCGCAGTGTCCGAGCAGGGCCGGCTCCGGCTGCGGAACGCCGAGACGCCCCGCCCGGGAGTCACCCATGTGATCGGGAGCGAGAACGGCTCCGTCGTGGGGTACGGCCAGCTCGAAGTGCCGGAGGCTCCGACCGCCAACCCCGCCGCCGAGCTGGTGGTCGACCCGGCCGCTCGCGGCCGCGGCCTGGCCCGTCCGCTGGTCGACGCGGTTCTGGCACAGGCCCACCAGGCCGGCCGGGACGCGGTGGACTTCTGGGTGCACGGCGGCCACCCGGCGGCCCGGCACCTGGCGGGGACCTACGGTGCCGAGTTGGTCCGCGAGCTGCGGCAGATGCGCCGTACCGGTGCGCAGACCGAGGCCGTGCCCGTCCCGGAGGGCATCGAGCTCCGGACGTTCCGCCCTGGGGAGGACGACGCCGAGTGGCTCCGGCTGAACGCCCTGGCCTTCGCCCACCACCCGGAGCAGGGCTCCTGGACCGAGCAGGACCTGGCCGAGCGGATCGCGGAGCCCTGGTTCGACCCGGCGGGCTTCTTCCTCGCCACCCGGGACGGGAAGGTGGTCGGGTTCCACTGGACCAAGGTGCACCCGGCCACGACCGCCGAGCCCGAGCTCGGCGAGGTCTACGTCGTCGGGGTGGACCCGGCCGAGCAGGGCAGCGGCCTCGGCCGTGCGCTGACCGCGGCGGGCCTGCGCCACCTGACCGGGTCAGGCGCGGGCGAGCGCGGACTGGCGACCGTCCTCCTCTACGTCGACGCCGACAATCCGGCCGCCGTCCGGGTATACGAGCGACTGGGGTTCACCATCCACGAGGTGGACCTCATGTACCGGGCCCGGTACCGCGCGGACCGGCCGACCCAGAGCCCCGCCTGATCCCGCCCGCACCGACACCCGAACCAGCCCCCACCCCCATCCATCCCCATCCCCACATCCACCCCCACACCCGCACCCAGGCCGGGGACGGCCCAGCCGTGACGGAACGGTCGCGGGCAAGGGGCGGAGCACGGTACCGCCCCTTGCCCCGACTGACTCAGCTTTCCTCCTGGCCATGCGGTGTTTACCGTGGATTCAATTGCTGCCGCGAAGATCACAGGATGAAGTCCGTAGTGTCTCGCTCGTGCAGAGTCGACCGCCACTCGTCGGCCGGTCCTGTACGGACCGCGCCCGGTGGGTGGGCGCTGTCCCCGGGGGAGCCCCGGGGCGAGGACGACGGCCCGCAGAGCCATTCGCGTCCGGACGCCGTCCTGCTGGAGGAGCTGGAACCGATGAGCATCCCCCGCCCCGTCCCTGCCCCGTCGGCACCCGCGGCCAGGACGTCCAGTTCGCTGGGCATCCCGCCGGAGCTGCCGGCCACGGACGAGCAGGAGTTCGAAGCACTGCCGCAGGGCCGCTTCCTGGACCGGGAGCGGAGCTGGCTCGCGTTCAACGAACGCGTCCTGGAGCTGGCGGAGGATCCGGGGATCCCGCTGCTGGAACGGGCGAAGTTCCTGGCGATCTTCGCCAGCAACCTGGACGAGTTCTTCATGGTCCGGGTGGCCGGCCTCAAGCGCCGGATCGCCACCGGCGTGGCCCAGCGCAGTGCGTCGGGCCTCCAGCCGCGCGAGGTGCTGGACCTGATCTGGACCCGCTCGCGCGAGCTGATGGCCCGCCACGCCGCCGCGTTCCAGCAGGAGGTGCTGCCAGACCTCGCCGCCGAGGGCATCGAGGTGGTCCGCTGGCCGGAGCTGGCCGAGAAGGAGCAGGCCCGGCTGCACACCCTGTTCCGGCAGCAGATCTTCCCGGTGCTGACCCCGCTGGCGGTCGACCCGGCGCACCCCTTCCCGTACATATCGGGGCTCTCGCTGAACCTGGCCGTGGTCGTCCGCAACCCGGTGTCCGGCCACAAGCACTTCGCGCGCGTGAAGGTGCCGCAGTCGCTGGCCCGCTTCCTGGAGGCATCGCCCCAGCGGTACGTCCCGCTGGAGGACGTCATGGGCGCGCACCTGGAGGAGCTCTTCCCGGGGATGGAGGTGCTGGCCCACCACGCCTTCCGGGTCACCCGCAACGAGGACCTGGAGGTGGAGGAGGACGACACCGAGAACATCCTCAAGGCCCTGGAGAAGGAGCTGATGCGGCGGCGCTTCGGCCCGCCGGTGCGGCTGGAGGTCGAGGAGTCGATCGACCCCTACATCCTGGACCTGCTGGTGCGGGAGCTGAACATCACCGAGGCGGAGGTCTTCCCCCTGCCCGGGCCGCTGGACCTGACCGGGCTCTTCGGGATCGCCGACCTGGACCGGCCGGAGCTCCGCTACCCGAAGTTCGTGGCCGGCACGGCCCGCGGGCTGACCGACGTCGAGTCCGCCTCCCAGCCGGACATCTTCGCCGCGATGCGCGAACGCGACGTCCTGCTGCACCACCCGTACGACAGCTTCTCCACCTCGGTGCAGGCGTTCCTGGAGCAGGCCGCCGCCGACCCGGACGTGCTGGCGATCAAGCAGACCCTGTACCGCACCTCGGGTGACTCGCCGATCGTGGACGCGCTGATCGACGCGGCCGAGTCCGGCAAGCAGGTGCTGGTCCTGGTGGAGATCAAGGCGCGCTTCGACGAGCAGGCCAACATCAAGTGGGCCCGCAAGCTGGAGGAGGCCGGCTGCCACGTGGTCTACGGTCTGGTCGGGCTGAAGACCCACTGCAAGCTGTCGCTGGTCGTCCGCCAGGAGGGCGACACCCTGCGGCGCTACTCGCACGTCGGTACCGGCAACTACCACCCGAAGACGGCCCGGCTGTACGAGGACCTCGGCCTGCTCACCTCCGACCCGCAGGTCGGTGCGGACCTCTCGGACCTGTTCAACCGGCTGTCCGGCTACTCGCGCCGCGAGTCCTACCGCCGGCTGCTGACCGCCCCGCGCGGCCTGCGCGACGGCCTGGTCTCGCGGATCCACAACGAGATCGCCCACCACGGGGCGGGCCGGCCCGCGTACGTGAAGCTCAAGGTCAATTCGATCGTCGACGAGGCCGTGATCGACGCGCTCTACCGGGCCTCCCAGGCCGGGGTGCCGGTGGACGTCTGGGTGCGCGGGATCTGCGCGATCCGGCCGGGGGTGCCGGGACTGAGCGAGAACATCCGGGTGCGCAGCATCCTCGGGCGCTTCCTGGAGCACTCCCGGATCTTCGTCTTCGG
This sequence comes from Kitasatospora sp. NPDC059648, assembly GCF_042734825.1. Taxonomy (NCBI): domain Bacteria; kingdom Bacillati; phylum Actinomycetota; class Actinomycetes; order Kitasatosporales; family Streptomycetaceae; genus Kitasatospora; species Kitasatospora sp. NPDC059648. The sequence goes on from NZ_JBHWDU010000001.1 coordinate 3,376, forward strand.
CAACAACGGCGATCCCGAAGTCTGGATCGGCAGCGCCGACATGATGCACCGAAACCTGGACCGCCGGATCGAGGCGCTGCTGCGGATCACCGACCCGGCGCACCGCGCCGAGCTGTCCGGGCTGATCGACCTCGGGGTGTCGGACGAGACCGAGTCCTGGCACCTCGGGCCGGACGGCGCCTGGGAGCGGCACTCGCAGGACGCCGAGGGCCGGCCGCTGCGGCACGTCCAGGACCTGTTCATCGACTCGCGCCAGCGCCGCCGGGCCGCCACCCCGCGCTGACGCACCCACTGATGCGAGCCGCCGGAGCGGTCGGGGCCCCCAAGGCCCCGAGGGGCCCGCTCCGGCGGTCGGCCACCAGCCCCGGGGAAGGGCCCGGGGGAACGGGGATCAACCACGCCATGACCGATGCGCCGATGACGGCCCGGGCGGCCTCCACAGCGACCGCCGGGGACATCCTTTCCCGCCAACTCACCGCACAGGCGGGAGCGTTCCTGCGTGCCCTGCCGCTCGCGGTGGGCGAGGTCGGCGCCAGACCGGGTTCGGCCGCGGCCGTTCCGTCGAGCGGCACCGCCGACCTGCTGCGGGCGGTGCGCCGGATCGGCGGGCTGCTGCACACCTTCGGCGCCGTCTTCGAGCAGGGCTGGGCGCAGGAGTCGCGCACCGAACTGCGCTGGCTGCTCAACCTGTTGGCGCTGGAGCCGGGCTACGTCCGCAGGTCGGTCCGGCTGCTGGGCGCGGTGGACTCGCTGAGCGGCACCGACCCGGAGGGCACCGGCATGCTGGCCGGGCACGCGGGCGCGCCCAAGGCGCGGGCGCTGCTGGAGCGGCAGTTGACCCTGGCCCGGACCAGGGCGCACTCCACCGTGCTCCAGGAGCTGCGCTCGGCCAGGCTGCACGCGCTGGCGGACCGGATGACCCTGCTGGTCGGCGAGGCGCCGCTGCTGGAGACGGCCGGCGGCCGGGCGTCCGCGGTGCTGCTGCCGCAGGCGGCGGCCGCGTTCGAGGCGCTGTCGGCGAGCGCCCAGCAGCTGCCGCTGCAGCGGGCCGCGACGCCGTACGGTGGGGACGGGCTGCGCCGGCTGGGCGCGGTGCCTCCCTCCTCGCCCGCCTTCGGGCAGGAGGGGCCCACGGCGCGGGCCGCGTCGTCGGACGCGGACTCGGCGGTGGCGGCCGACGACGCGCCCTGGGCCCGGCTGCGGATCCTGGTGAAGCGGGCCCGGTACGCGCTGGAGGTGTGCGGCCGCCCGTCCTCCGAGCTGGACGAGCTGGACGCGGTGCTGGACCGGCACCAGGAGGCGGCGGACGCCGCGGTCACCGCCGCCACCGCGGCGCGGACCCCGAGGATCACCCCCGCCACCGCCTACGTACTGGGCGTGGTGCATGCTGATCAGCGACTGGAGGTGGAGGCGGCGCGGTACGCCTTCGGCCGCCGGTGGCCCGACCTCCCGCCCGGCCTGGACGGCTGGCTGGAGATCCCCCCTGCCGAGGGCTGGGGGCATTCCCCCGCACCACGGACGGCCTGAATTGCACGATCGCCTGAGCACCGGGCAGAGCCGCCCGACCGAAGGGCAGAGCCGCCCGACCGAAGGGCAGAGCCGCCCGACCGAAGGGCAGAGCCGCCCGGACCCCGCCCGGCGAGTGGGGGCGCTCGCGGCCGGGACGGGCCGTGCCCCGGTGGTCCTGGCGGCGGGCGCGGTGCTCTGGCTGCCCGGGAAGCCCAAGCCCAGCGGACGGCTCGGCCGGCCGCGGATCGCGGTGATCCACCGGCCGAAGTACGACGACTGGAGCCTGCCCAAGGGCAAGCTCGATCCGGGCGAGGGCGTGGTCGAGGCGGCGCTGCGCGAGGTGGCGGAGGAGACCGGCTTCCGCTGCCTGCTCGGCCCGGAGCTGCCCGCCCAGCACTACCTGGCGCAGGGCCGTCCGAAGGAGGTCCGGTACTGGGCGGCGGTGCCGACCGGCGGGGCCTTCCGGCCGAACCGCGAGGTCGACCGCCTGGAGTGGCTGCCGGCGGGCAAGGCCCGGGCGCGGCTGACCCACGACCGCGACCGGTTGCTGGTCGACGCCCTGCTGGCGATCCTGGGGGCGAAGCCCGTCCGGACGAGCGTGGAGCCGCGGGCGAAGGAGCTGTGGAAGTGATCTCCCTGCGGCCTCGCCGTGACGCAACCGTTACTACGTGACGTAGTTTCCTGTCATCCGTTCGAGGTTCACTCCCCGTTCACTTGCGACCGGCTGACGTGTCACTTACCCGGCCTAACTTCGGGACCACCGGAGGGCCGAACGGGCCCCGGACCACAGCAAAACCCGCGCTCGGCCGTGTCCGCACGGCCTGCGCGACGGGCAATGCCACAGAAAGGGACACCCCTGTGAAGCTCCAGCGGAACGGCCGCTCCAAGGCCCTCGCCATCGGTGCCATGGCGCTCGTCAGCTCGCTGTCGCTCGCCGCCTGCGGGTCGGACAACAACACGAACACGACGTCCGGCGGCTCCAACGGCTCCTCCGCTGCTGCGGCCGCGATCAACTGTGGCAAGGCCGGCACGCTGCTCGGTGCGGGTTCGACCGCCCAGGCCCCCGCGATCGACGTGTGGAAGACCAACTTCGGCTCCTCCTGCTCCGGCACCACGGTCAACTACAGCGGCGGCGGCTCCGGTGCCGGCGTCCAGCAGTTCAACCAGGGCAAGGTCGCCTTCGCCGGCTCCGACTTCGCCCTCAAGCCCGCCGACGTCGACGCCTCCAAGGCCGTCTGCACCGGCGGCAAGGCGATCGACCTGCCGATGGTGGCCGGTCTGGTCTCGCTGGTCTACAACGTCGACAACGTCGACAACCTGGTCCTGGACGGCCCGACCGCCGCCAAGATCTTCGACTCGCAGATCACCAAGTGGAACGACCCGGCCATCGCCGCCCTGAACCCGGGCGCCAAGCTGCCGGACGCCGAGATCCAGACCTTCCACCGGTCGGACGACTCCGGCACCACCTTCAACCTGACCTCGTACTTCGGCAAGACCTCCGGCGGCGCCTGGAGCGCCGAGCCGAGCAAGGCGTGGAAGGGCAAGGGCGGCCAGTCCGCGAACGGCAGCGCCGGCGTCTCCGCCCAGATCAAGCAGGTCAAGAACTCGATCGGCTACGCCGAGCTGTCCTACGCCCAGACCAACAACCTGAAGAGCGCCAAGATCGCCACCGGTGCCGCTCAGCCGGTCGAGGCGACCGCCGCCAACGCGGCGAACACCATCGCCTCCTCCACCGTGTCGGGCACCGACGGCGACCTCGCCCTCACCCTGGACTACGGCACCAAGGCCGACAACGCCTACCCGATCGTCCTGGTGACCTACGAGATCGCCTGCGACAAGGGCAACAAGGCCGAGACCCTGGACACCCTGAAGTCCTTCCTGACCTACACCATCAGCGACGCCGCCCAGAAGTCGATCGGCGACAAGGGCTACGTCCCGATGCCGGCCGCGATCGGCGACAAGGTCAAGGCCGCCGTCGGCACCCTGGCCTGACCCGACAGGATCCCCGGTGGGACGGCCCCGTGAGCGAGGGGGGGGCAGGGGCCGTCCCGCCGGAGCACCACCATCCAGCACCAACGTCCGGGGCACCGCCGCCATGGTGCCGACCCCCTTCCGGGGCGGCGCCACCAGACCGGAGTAGACCAATGACTTCATCCTCCCCTGCCGCCCCGCGAGGCAGGGAACGCCGACCGCGCGACAGCCGCGTCGGCGACAAGATCTTCATGAACCTGGCCCGCGGCGCGGGCATCCTGCTGCTGGTCATCATGGCCGCGATCGCCGGATTCCTGGCCTGGCGCTCGGGCATGGCCCTCAGCAACAACAACGGCAACTTCCTCACCACCTTCGAGTGGACGCCGGACGCTCCGAAGCCGGTCTTCGGCATCGCCGTCCTGGCCTTCGGAACCATCGTCAGCGCCCTCATCGCGATGGTGATCGCCGTCCCGGTGGCCATCGGGATCGCGCTGTTCATCTCGCACTACGCGCCGCGCCGGATCGCCCAGCCGTTCGCCTACCTGGTCGACCTGCTCGCCGCCGTCCCCAGCATCGTCTACGGCCTGTGGGGCGCGCTGTTCCTGGTCCCGCACATGGACGGGCTGACCAGCTGGCTCAACCAGTACCTGGGCTGGACGTACCTCTTCGACCAGACCAGGACCGGCACCCCGCGCAACCTGTTCACCGTCGGCATCCTGCTGGCGATCATGATCCTGCCGATCATCACCGCGGTCTCCCGCGAGGTGTTCCGCCAAGTGCCGCGGATGCACGAGGAGGCGGCGCTCGCCCTCGGCGCGACCCGCTGGGAGATGATCCGCACCGCGGTGCTGCCGTTCGGCCGCCCCGGCATCATCTCGGCCTCCATGCTCGGCCTCGGCCGGGCGCTCGGCGAGACCATCGCGGTCGCGGTGGTGCTCTCCGCCAACAGCGTCCTGTCGCTGCACATCCTCGACGCGGGCGGTGGCACCTTCGCCCAGAACATCGCGCTGAAGTTCGCCGAGGCCGGCAACAACGGCCGCGACGCGCTGATGGCCTCCGGCCTCGTCCTGTTCGTGATCACCCTGCTGGTGAACGGTGCCGCGCGACTGATCATCGCCCGCCGCAAGGAGTACTCGGGGGCCAACGCATGACCACCCTGACGACCGTCCCCGAGGACGCCAGGCCGCAGGTCGGTCCGAGGCTGACCGCCAACCGGCTGCCCAGGTGGACCCCGCCCGCCGTCGCGGCCGGCTCGATCGCGGTCGGCTGCGGGATCGGCGCCGCCGCCGGACTCCGGAGCCACCTCCAGTGGGGCCTGATCTCGGCCCTGCTCTTCCTGGTCGGCGGCTACCTGATCTCGGCCCAGGTCGAGGGCCGCCGCCAGGCCAAGGACCGGTTCGCCACCTCGGTGGTCTGGGTCGCCTTCATCCTGGCCGTCGTGCCGCTGGTCTCGCTGACCGTCTACACGGTCCAGCAGGGCATCGGCGTGGTGAACGGGAACTTCCTGAGCCACTCGATGAAGGGTGTGATCCAGTCCGGTCCCGGCGGCGGCATCTACCACGCCCTGCTCGGCACCCTGCAGCAGGTCGCCCTGGCGACCCTGATGGCCGCCCCGCTGGGCCTGCTGACCGCCGTCTACCTGGTCGAGTACGGCCGCGGCCGGCTCGCCAAGGCCGTCACCTTCTTCGTCGACGTCATGACGGGCGTCCCGTCCATCGTCGCCGGTCTGTTCATCCTCTCGCTGTGGAACCTCGCCCTGGGCTTCAGCTACTCCGGCTTCTCGGGCAGCCTCGCGCTGGCGATCCTCATGATCCCGGTCGTGGTCCGGTCCACCGAGGAGATGCTCAAGCTGGTCCCGAACGAGCTGCGCGAGGCCTCGTACGCCCTCGGCGTGCCGAAGTGGAAGACCATCCTGCGGATCGTCCTCCCCACCGCGATCGGCGGCATCACCACCGGTGTGATGCTCGCGGTCGCCCGCATCACGGGCGAGACCGCCCCGGTGATGATGCTGGTGTTCGGCGCCGACTACATCAACAGCAACCCGTTCGACGGACCGCAGCAGTCCCTGCCGATGTACATCTGGCAGCAGTACTCGGTGGTCAACAACGACTTCGGCTACGCCCGCGCCTGGGGCGCCGCGCTGGTGCTGATCGCCTTCGTGATGGGGCTCAACCTCATCGCCCGGGGCATCGCACGCTGGCGCTCGCCCAAGGGCGGGCACTGAGCGACCGACTGACGTACGAAGACAGACGAGAGAAGCAACGATCATGGCCAAGCGCATCGACGTCAGCGGACTGTCGGCCTACTACGGCACCACCAAGGCCATCGAGGACATCTCGATGAGCATCGAACCCCGCTCGGTGACCGCCTTCATCGGCCCCTCCGGCTGCGGCAAGTCCACCTTCCTGCGCACCCTCAACCGGATGCACGAGGTGATCCCCGGCGCCCGGGTCGAGGGCAAGGTCCTCCTGGACGACGAGAACCTGTACGCCTCCAACGTCGACCCGGTCGCCGTGCGCCGCTCCATCGGCATGGTCTTCCAGCGGCCGAACCCGTTCCCCACCATGTCGATCTACGACAACGTGGTCGCCGGGCTCAAGCTCGCCGGCGTGAAGAAGAAGTCCGTCCTGGACGACGTGGTGGAGCGCTCGCTGAAGGGCGCCAACCTCTGGAAGGAGGTCCACAACCGGCTGAACAAGCCGGGCGCCGGCCTCTCCGGCGGTCAGCAGCAGCGCCTGTGCATCGCCCGCGCCATCGCGGTCGAGCCCCAGGTCCTGCTGATGGACGAGCCCTGCTCGGCGCTCGACCCGATCTCCACCCTCGCCATCGAGGACCTGATCGGCGAGCTGAAGTCGCAGTTCACCATCGTCATCGTCACCCACAACATGCAGCAGGCGGCCCGCGTCAGCGACCGCACCGCCTTCTTCAACCTGGCCGGCGTCGGCCAGCCGGGCAAGCTGATCGAGCTGGACGACACCCAGCGGATCTTCTCCAACCCGTCGGTGCAGGCGACCGAGGACTACATCTCCGGCCGCTTCGGCTAGACCGGACCACCCCAGCTGTCCCGCGGTGCTGCATGGCGGTGCCGCCGCGGGGCATGAAGAAGGGCCCGCCCCCCGAGATGTGGGGGGCGGGCCCTGTCGGTTGCCCGTCCGCTCGCCTCAGGGGCGGGCGTACCTCCCGGCCGGGGCTCAGCCCCAGAACAGGTGGACGAACCAGTACACCAGCGCCGCGACGACGGCGGCCGCCGGCATCGTGATGAACCAGCCGAGCACGATGTTCTTCGCGACGCCCCAGCGCACCGCGCGGATCCGCTTGGTGGCCCCCGCGCCCATGATCGCCGCGGTGATCACGTGGGTGGTGGAGATCGGCGCCTTGAAGACGAACGACGTGATGTACATGACCGCCGAGGAGGTGGCCTCGGCCGCGAAGCCCTGCGGCGGGTCCAGCTCGATGATCTTGCGGCCGAGCGTCCGCATGATCCGCCAGCCGCCCGCGTAGGTGCCCAGCGAGAGCATGGTCGCGCAGGAGATCTTCACCCAGACCGGGATGTCCCCGGTGGTCTGGTGGCCGGAGATGGTGAGCGCCATCACCACGATGCCCATGGTCTTCTGGGCGTCCTGGAGGCCGTGGGCCAGCGCCATCGCGGCGGCCGAGGCGGTCTGGGCGACCCGGAAGTTGCGCTTGGCGCGGTGCGGGTTGGCCCGGCGGAAGATCCACAGGATCGCCAGCATCACGATGAAGCCGCCGATCAGGCCGACCACCGGCGAGACGATCATCGGGATGACGATCTTGTCGATGACCCCGTTCCAGAACACCCCGATCCCGCCGGCCAGTGCCGCGCCCACCATGCCGCCGAACAGCGCGTGCGAGGAGGAGGAGGGCAGGCCGAAGTACCAGGTGACCAGGTTCCAGGCGATCGCCCCGACCAGGGCGGCGAAGAGGATCGCCATTCCCCGGTCGCCGCTGGGGGTCTCGATGATCCCCTTGGAGACGGTGTGCGCCACCCCGCTGCCCAGGAAGGCGCCGGCCAGGTTCATCACGGCGGCCATCGCGAGCGCGGCCCTCGGGGTCAGCGCCCGGGTGGAGACCGACGTGGCGATGGCGTTCGCCGAGTCGTGGAAGCCGTTGGTGTACGTGAAGAAGAACGCAACGCCGATGACGGCGATGAGTGCTGCCATGTCCACGAGGGTCAGGACTCCTTGACGGCGATGGTCTCCACCGTGTTGGCGACGTGCTCGAACGCGTCCGCCGCCTCCTCAAGGACGTCCACGACCTGCTTGAGCTTGAGCACCTCGATGGCGTCGTACTGGCCGGAGAACAGGTGGGCGAGCAGCTTGCGGTGGATCTGGTCGGCCTGGTTCTCCAGCCGGTTGACCTCGATCCAGTACTCGGTGAGGTTGGACATGCTGCGCAGGTTCGGCATCGCCTCGGCGGTGAGTTCCGCGGCGCGCGCCAGCACCTCGATCTGCTGCTCGATGCCCTTCGGCAGGGTCTGGATGTCGTAGAGGACGACCAGGTCGACGGCCTCCTCCATGAAGTCCATGATGTCGTCCAGCGACGAGGCGAGGCTGTAGATGTCCTCGCGGTCGAAGGGCGTGATGAAGGAGGAGTTCAGCTGGTGGAAGACGGCGTGGGTGGTGTCGTCCCCGGCGTGCTCGGCGGCGCGCATGCGCTCGACGATCTCCGCGCGGGCCGACACGTCTGATCCCAGCAGTTCCAGCAGGAGCTTCGATCCGACGACGAGGTTCTCCGCGGCGGCGGCGAACATGTCGTAGAAACTCGTCTCCTTCGGGGTCAGGCTAAAACGCACGGAAATCTCCGATGTGCGGGGTAGGGACTGAACGATGCTAGGTGCAACCAAGCGCGATCGCGCAAACGGGGTGGTGGGCAGGGAGGCGGAACCTCCCCTTCCGTTCGGCTGCCCGACCGGTCGACCCGGACCGCGCGGCCATGTGCGGACGTGATTCCCCAGTCTGACGGAACCTCGCCCCGATCGCTCCCGTCCTGCGTGCGGGGGACCGGGGCGCCGCTCAGACGGGTGAACCCCCGGGACGACCTCCACCAGGCCTTTCGGCACATGCCGGGTGGGCCGTCGGAACACCACGGAAGGCCCCGGTGTTGGACACTGGTGGCCGACGCAGCCACCAGGCACTCAGACGAAGGCGGGCCGATGACCACGACGCAAGCGCGCACCGAACCGGACGACGCGCCCGGCACCGACCCGCACGCCGGCACCCCCGGCGCGCACGGGAGCGGGCACGGCCCGCACGGCTACAGCGCGCAGAAGGACGCCCACCTCAAGCGGCTGCGCCGGATCGAGGGCCAGATCCGCGGCCTCCAGCGGATGGTCGACGAGGACGTCTACTGCATCGACGTGCTCACCCAGGTCTCGGCCAGCACCAAGGCCCTGCAGTCCTTCGCGCTCTCCCTGCTGGAGGAGCACCTGCGGCACTGCGTCGCCGCGGCCGCCGAACAGGGCGGCGTCGAACTGGACGCCAAGGTGGCGGAGGCCTCGGCCGCGATCGGCCGACTGCTGCGCAGCTGAGCGCGGATCCGCACGGCCGGCCCGCGCGGCGGCCGTCAGCCGTCGCCCTCCCGCTCGGTCCGAGCCGGGTCCACCCGGTCCAGCAGCACCTCGTCGATCCGCTCGGTCGGCAGCCGGTCACCGGTGCTGGCCGTCGCGGCGATCATCAGCTCGCCGGCCAGCTCGATCTCGTCGAGGGCCGCGTCGTCGTGGCCGCCGCTGCGGCCGCCCGTGGACGACACCACCTGCACCACCCCTTCAGTGCCTCGCCAGCCCGGGCGGCAGCCACCCGACGTCCAGCCTAGGCACTCCGGGGCCCGCCCACATGGCACGGACGGGCCATCTCGGCGCCGCCGAAACGGGTGGCCGTCGCTCCTCGCGCGGCCGCCCGCCCGGCGGCCTACTTCGGGCTCTCCGAGGGCTTCATCTGGTAGATGTCCGAGGCCGGCGGCTCGGCCGCCTCGACCGGCTTGCCGAAGTCCGACAGCGAGGTGGTGGAGGTGACCTTCACCTGGTCCTTGGCCTCCTTCGACCCGGCCACCCCGGCGAAGGTGAACACCTCGACCACCTTGTGCAGCCGGCCCTGGTCGTCCAGCCAGGCGTCGTACGGGACCTCCTTGACGGTGAAGGTCTGCCCGCCCATCCGCAGGCCGTCCCCGCCCCGGCCACCGGTCGCGTCGGCCGCCTTGGCCAGGTCCAGGGTGCCGCGGTAGTGGTGCAGCGGCGTGCCGGCCACGGTCTCGGTGCCCACCAGGTCGGCCTTCCGCACCCCGCGCAGCGCACCGGCCGCCGAGGCCGGGTCGGTGGCGCCGCTGCTCACCAGGTTGCCGTCCGGCAGCTGGCGCACGTCCAGCTTGACCCACTTGCCCTCGGGCACCTTGGCCCCGCTGTTCTGCAGGTAGACGGTGCCCGGCAGGACCACCTCGATGATCTTGCCGGTGGTGGCCGCGCCCGGCGGCACCTGCACCTCCAGCCGGCCGATCCGCTTCACGTAGTCGTAGCCGCCGCTCCCGCTGAACGAGGCCTTCTTGTCGGCGGACTCGGTGACCAGCTCGGTGGCGGCGTGCGCGGAGCCGGTGCGGCCGGTGATGTCGGCGGCGTTGCGCACCGCCGTCAGCGGGTCCCCGGCCAGCTGGTCGGCGACGGCCGACTGCTGGTCGGACGAACCGCCGCCGGAGTGGCCCGAGCAGCCGGCGGCTCCCGCGGCCAGGGCGGCGGCGAGCAGGGCGGCCCCGGCCGCCGAGCGCAGGTGCGGCCCCGGACGGCGCGCTGGCCGCCCGGTTCGCTGCTGGTCGGTCATCTTCATCCTCGCGACAACCCCCTCGGGCCCGACTGCCCCGCCGGACACCCCCGGGTGGGCAGAGCTCTTTCCGGGCAAACGAGTTGGGCTGCGAAGGGTTACGGGAAGCGGGGAAGCCCGGGCGTCGCGCACCGGCCGTCCGGCGGGTTACGGTGAACCACGTGCACAGTGAGCTGCCGACCGCCCCCGGCGCCACCCGGATGCCCGAGCACCGCGTCGCGGTCGGCGAACGCGGCTCCTTCGCCTTCGCGACCTGCAGCTGCGGCTGGTACTCCGCCGCGCGCCGCTCCCGTGACCTGGCCCGCCGGGAGGCGGCCGACCACGTCGCCGAGTACGGCGGCGAACCGGCGGACCGGTGACCGGTCCGGTCCGGCGTCAGGCCGCCAGGTCCGACTCCGGGGGCTGCTCCTCGGAGCGCACCGCCCCCCGGCCGCGCCGGCGGCCGCGCTGGGCCGTGCCGCGGGCCGTACCGCCGCGCTCCGGCGCCCGGATCAGCGGGGCGACCGCCGTCCGGCCCAGCGCGTGGCACAACGGGACCAGCACCGCCATCGCGATCGGCGCCAGCAGCAGCACCACGGCGACGGCGAGCGCGTAGCCGCCGATCACGTCGGTCGGGTAGTGGACGCCCATGAACATCCGGCAGAAACCCTGCAACAGGGCCAGGCCCCCGGCGATCCAGCCCAGCCTCCGGTTCACCAGGAACAGCGACACCGCGACGGCCATCGTCATGGTCGAGTGGTCGCTGACGAAGGAGTGGGTGCCGGCCTTGCCGTCCACCAGCACCAGCAGCCCCGGGTGGTCGACGAAGGGCCGCGGCCGGTCCACGATCGCGGCGATCGGCAGGTTGGCCAGCTCGGCGACGGCCACCGAGAGCGGCACCCAGAGCAGCCCGGCGATCGCCACCGGCGCGTCCTGACGGCGTCTGGCCTGCAGCCAGCCCACCAGCCCGAGCATCGCGAGGCCGATCAGGATGCCGTACTCGCCGATCCACGAGACCAGGTGGTCCAGCCACTGCGGGGAGCGCTTGGCCAGGCCGTTGACGGCGTAGAGCAGGCCGAGGTCGGGGTTGGTCGTGTCGGCAAGCGGCGTCGACACGCCGCACCTCCTTCTGGTCCGCTGCACCTGTGCGTTCCCGCCGGGGCCCGCCCGGCGCAGAATGCTGACGAGGGGCCACCGGACCCAACGTCATCGCCGGGACACAGCGTTCCACGGAAACGCCGGGTTATGGAAACTTGACTCAGCGTCCACAGCCCGCACACAGATCGACGGACGACTCGGCCGGTGCCACCGGTTCCAGCGTCTTCCACCGGTTCCCGCCAGTGCCGTCAGGACTGTCCCACCGCCGTCGGGGCGGGCGGGGCGGCGGCGGGGCGGGCGGTGGCGGCCGGGGTGGCCGGCGCCGTGGTGCCCGGCCGGCTCGGGGGCTGGACCGCGCCGTTGCCGTTGTTGTCCCGCGTCGGCAGCGCCTGGGCGCCGTCCGAGGTCACCCGGGTCGCCCCGATGTACTCCCTGGTGTCGATCTTGTCGTAGCGGATCACCGCCCCGGTGTGCGGCGCGTTGATCATGTAGCCCCCGCCGACGTAGATCCCCACGTGGTGGATGCTCCGCGGATCGCTCAGGTCCGTGGCGAAGAACACCAGGTCCCCCGGCCGCAGCTGATCGCGCGACGGGTGCGGCCCGGCGTACCACTGGTCGTTGGCCACCCGCGGCAGCTCGATGCCCACGGTGGCGAACGCGGCCCGGGTGAGCCCGGAGCAGTCGAACTGCCCGTTCTGAGAGGACAGGCCCTCACCGCCCCACAGGTACGGCGTGCCGAGCTTGGTCTGGGCGAAGTAGATCGCGCCGGCCGACTGCGCGGACACCTCCACCGGCGCGGTCGGCGCTGCGAAGCTGCGGGCCATCGCCTGGATGTTCCGCACGTAGCCCTGGGTCTCCCTGTAGGGCGGGATCCCCCCGTTCTTCGTCACCGCGTACGGGCCGGCGTTGTAGGCGGCCAGCAGGTTGGCCTGCGGATCGCCCGGCACCCCGGAGACGTCCTTGGCCAGCGCGCAGTCGTACACCGCCGCCGTGGCGATCGCGTCGTACGGGTTCCAGACGTCCTTCTTGCCGTCTCCGTCGCCGTCCGTGGCGTACACCGGCCAGGTGCCCGGCATGAACTGCGCCATTCCCTGCGCCCCGACCGGCGATTGGGCCCTGGGGTCGAAACCGCTTTCCTGGTACAGCTGTGCCGCGAGCATCGGCGCGGAGATCTCCGGACAGAGCGATCCCCACTTCTGGAAGGCGTCCTGATACGCCGCCGGGACCGTTCCGGGAGAGAGCGCGGAGCGATTCGCCGACTGCTGCGGCGTCCCACTTGCCGCATACGTCCCCATCGTCACCAGACCGAGGAACCCGAACGCGACAACTCCCGCCGCAGCAGCGGCCGTACCGGCCTTCCGGAGTACCATCAGCACCATCCCGACGAATCGTCAGTCGAAGTGTCCCGGAAGGCGTTGCTCACCGCAATCATCAGAGATACAAAGAGTGAGCGCTATCCTTCGTACGGTGGACATCCTCGCGTACGTGTCCGATGCCTCACGACCAATCCGCGAGAAGTAGCCAAGTCGACATCAGATCTGGCCAAGAATAGGCACCGACCCTTCGCGCGGGCGGGGTCAGGGCCCTTGAATTTGCCTGATCGGGCGGTGAGATGGAAATGAACCTGAGCAGCGTGCACACCTATGCGGTCGGCCACCTGGCCGAGGACCCCCCCAAGAAGCCGAGCATCGACACCATCATCGGCGGGATCGCCCCGGACTGGGGGCCGTTCGCGACCCTCGGCTCGGAGGCCCGGGTGATGGTCGAGGTCATCATGGCCCTCGCCATCATCCTCTGCCTCGGCATCGCGGCCTGGGGTGCGGCCAAACAGCGGATCGGCGCGACCGCGATGCGCGACAGCTTCGGTGCCGAACAGGGCAAGGGGCTGATCATCGCCGGGCTGACCGGCGTGTTCATCATCGGATCACTCGGCACTCTGTTCACCATTGTCTACGGCATGGCGATCTGACGATCGGACAACTCGGACAACGGTGACCCGGCCCACCTGAGGGCAGGTTCCCCGCCCGGACCCCATCAGTGGCCGACCAGCCAGGACTCCACCCCCGTTCCCATCCTCCGTCCGCGCCCGCCCCCGGGCGGAGGGCCCCCGGAGCCGCCCCGGCTCCCCGCACCAGGAGGGCCGCCGTGCCGTTGTCCGACGACCAGCCGCACACCCGTACGCGGCTGCCGGTCGACGAACAGCCCTCCGCACCGGCGAGTCTCCGTCAGTCCAGGCCGCTGCGCACCCTGCTGACCGTCCTGGTGGTCGTCACCCTCCTCGTCGTCGCCGTCTCCATCGCCAATCGCGGCAAGCCCGGCGGCGGCAGCTCCTCCGACCACGCCGCGGTCGGCGCCGGCTCCGGCGCGGGCCCGGCCCCCAGCGGCGACCAGCCCGTCGGCACCACCGTCAACGGCATCGCCTCCGGCTTCCCGCACAGCGACCAGGGCGCCCAGTCGGCCGCCGCGAACTACGCGGTGGCGATCGGCTCCGCGGACATGTTCCGCACCGACAGCCGCCACAGCATCATCGCCACCATCGCCGACCCGGGAGCGGCGGGAGCGCTGCAGAGCCGGCTGGACCAGGGCTTCGGCGGCGACACCGTCGCCCGCTACGGCCTCGACGCCCAGGGCCGCGCACCCAAGGGCCTCACCTTCGTCAGCCGCACCGTCCCGGTCGGCACCAAGTCGACGAACTACAACGACGGGGACGCCAAGGTCGAGGTGTGGTGCACCGGCCTCACCGGCCTCGCCGGCGAACGCTCCGTCCAGCCGGTGACCACCAACTGGTTCACCCTCGCGCTCGTGCTCCACTGGACGGGGAGCGACTGGAAACTCACCGACTTCACCAGCCGGCAGGGCCCCGCGCCGATGCCCGGAGACCAACAGGCCGCCACCGCCGACGAGATCACCGGCGCCGCGCAGCAGTTCGGGGGGTTCCGCTATGCCCGTTGACCAGACCACACGTCGTTCGACCGCACGTCGTGCGGGCACGGTGGCCGGTGCCCTGGCCACCTTGCAGGTGGTGACGATGCTGGTCGCCCAGCGGGTGTTCGCCGATCCGTCGCCGACCGCCACGCCCACCTGTCAGAAGGTCGATCTCCCGATCCCGGGCAGCGATGCCGGATGTGCTCCCAACGGAGCGGTCGTCATCCCCGGGAGCGGCACCGTGGGCACCGTGACCGACCCGCTCGGGTCGCTGGCCAAGGGCTGTGCCCAGGCGGCGGCGTGGGTGGTGCGGAAGCTGTCGGGTGCAATCGACGGGACGACCGCGGTGGACTTCACCAACCAGTCGTTCCTGCAGCAGTACGCCGTGGTGTTCGCGGTGTCGACGGTGATCACGCTGGTGCTGTGGCTGCTGGCGGTGACCAAGCGGGCGGTGCGGGGGGCGCCGCTGACGACGGCGGTCTCGGAGGCGGTCGGCTTCCTGTGGCTGACCGTCGTGGCCTCCGCGTTCACACCGCTGATCCTGTTCACCGTGGTGAGCGTGACGGACGGGCTGACGAAGGCGATCGCGGTCGGGACCAAGTCGGACACCGGGACGTACCTGAGCGGCTTCGCGGACACCCTGGAGAAGGGGGACGTCGGCGGCGGCCCGCTGATACTGGTGATCGTGTCGCTGGTGGCCGTGCTGGCGGCGGCGGTGCTCTGGATCGAGCTGGTGATCCGGGCGGCGATGCTGTACGTGGGGGCGCTGCTGGGAACGGCGGTGTACGCGGGGCTGGTGGACCGGCAGCTGTGGAAGCACGTGCGCCGGTGGGCCGGGATGATGCTGGCGGTGGACCTGGCGAAGCCGATCATCGTGATCATCCTGGGTCTGGCGGGCTCGGTGGCGAGCGGCGCGGGGGCCAACGACGACTTCGCCCGGGTGCTGTCAGGGCTGGCGATCCTGTTCCTGTCGATCTTCGCGAGCGCCGCGGTGTACCGCTTCGTGCCGACCTTCGGCGACGAGATGCTGAACATGCGCCGGGCCCGGGCCAGCGCGGTGCAGGCGGGCTCCGCGATGATCAGCGGTACCGCGAACCTGATGAAGCAGGGCATCAGCACCCACGGCGACCGCGGCCCGCAGGCGGCCGGTGCGGGTGGTGGCGGTGCGGGCGGCGGCTCGGTCGCGCCCGGCATCGCCGCACACGCCGGCCGGACACCGGCCCCACCGCCGCAGGCCGGGCCGCCGCAGGCCCCGGTTCCGATCCGCGACAGCAATCCAGCGAAGGGAGGGTGACGGGTAAGTGAGCAGCGAACAGCTCGGCCAGTACGGTGCCCAGTACGCCCAGCCGTACGTGCACCAGCGCCGCACCTACCTGATCGGCAAGGCCCGCCCGAACGCGCCGATCGGCCGGAACCGGGAGTCCGGCGAGATCCTGCTGATCATCTTCGGGGCGTTCGTCGGAATGCTCTGGGGCCTGCTGATGCCGGTCCTGCCGCTGCGGATCGCCGGTCTGCTCGGCCTGCCGATGCTGGCCATCGCGGCGGTCTACGTGCCGTACCGCAAGCGGACGTTCTACAAGTGGGTGGAGATCAACCGCACCTACCGCCGGACGGTCCGCAGCGGGCGCGGGGTGTGGCGTTCGGACGCGATGGACGCGGGCACCCGGATGGACGGCCGCGAGGTGGAGATCGGACCCCCGCCCGGGGTGGGGCGGCTGCGCTGGCTGACCGCGCCGTTCGGGCCGGACGAGGTCGGGGTGCTGATGCACCTGGAGCGGCGGACGGTGACGGCCGCGATCGAGATCGAGGGCCCGGGCGTCGGGCTGCGTGACTCGGAGGACCAGGAGGCGCTGGTCGACCGCTTCGGCACGCTGCTGAAGCACGTCGCCAACGGGGACGGGTTCGTCACCAGGCTGCAGATCCTGGCCCGCACCCTGCCGGCCGACCCGGACGCGCACGCCAAGGACGTGGAGCGGCGCGGCGACCACGACGCTCCGCGGTGGCTGCAGGAGTCGTACGACCAGCTGCAGTCGATGGTGTCGACTTCCTCGGAGCAGCACCGGGCGTACCTGGTGGCCTGCATGCACTACACCCGCGACCTGGCCGCCGAGGCGCACGCGATGGGCCGCAACGCCTACGAGAAGCGCGCGGCCGGCGGTCCGACCCGGGACGACGACGGGCTGGCGGCCGTGATGGCCCGCGAGCTGACCGACATCTGCGCCCGGCTGGCCGAGGCGGACATCCGGGTGCGCCAGCCGCTGGGCCAGGCCCGGCTGTCCTCGCTGCTGCACTCGATGTACGACCCGGACCACCCGATCGACCACATCCAGGCGATGTCCCGGCGCAACGCCTGGCCGGCCGAGCTGGACGCGACCCACCCGCAGTACCTGACGGCGAAGACCCGCGAGTCGGCGACCCGTGAGCCGTGGTGCCACGCGACCGCGTGGATCAAGGAGTGGCCGCTGACCCCGGTGGGCGTCAACTTCCTGGCGCCGCTGCTGGTCCACACCCCGGACGTGATCCGGACGGTCGCGGTGACGATGGACCTGGAGCCCACCGACGTCGCGATCGAGCGGATGCTGACGGAGAAGACCAACGACGAGGCGGAGGCCAGCCGCGCGGCCAAGATGAACCGCACCGTCGACCCGCGCGACCTGGCCCACACCGGCCGGGTGGACCAGCGCGGCGACGACCTGGCCTCCGGTGCGGCCGGGGTGAACCTGGTCGGCTACATCACGGTCTCCTCGCGCAACCCCGAGGCGCTGGCCCGCGACAAGCGGACCATCCGGGCGTCGGCCGGCAAGAGCTACCTCAAGCTGGAGTGGTGCGACCGCGAGCACCACCGGGCCTTCGTCAACACCCTGCCGTTCGCCACCGGCATCCGCCGCTGACCACCGCGCCGTCCGTTCGCACCGCACCCGTCCGCACCGCACCCGTCCAGCCCTACCGCTGGCACCAGGAGGCCGCCCATGGCGCTCGGCAACGTCACCGACGCGTTCACCAGCCTGTTGTTCGGCAAGGTGGAGACGACCCGGCTGCCGGTGCGCACCTCGACCGGCCAGGCGCAGGCGGTCTACCTGCCCACCGCCGCACCCGGGTTGGGCGACTCCGGGGTGATCATCGGGCGCGAGGTGTACAGCGGCAAGGGCTACGTGTACGACCCCTTCCAGCTGTACGGGCAGCAACTACCCGCCCCGCACTGGCTGGTGCTGGGCGAGTCCGGCAACGGCAAGTCGGCGCTGGAGAAGACGTACGTGCTGCGGCAGCTGAGGTTCCGCGACCGGCAGGTCGTGGTGCTCGACGCGCAGGGCGAGGACGGCGTCGGCGAGTGGAACCTGATCGCCGACGCGCTGGGCATAAAGCCGATCCGGCTGGACCCGATGGCGGCCCGGGACGGCGGGGTGAAGCTCAACCCGCTGGACCCGGCGATCACCCAGACCGGGCAGCTGTCGCTGCTGCGCACCATCATCGAGGTGGCGATGGGGCGCGGGCTGGAGGAGCGGGCCGGCTTCGCGCTGAAGGCCGCGCACGCCCACGTGGTGGCCTCGGTGAGCGGCCGTCAGCCGGTGCTGGACGACATCATCGACACCCTGCGCAACCCCGAGCTGTCCTCGGTGGAGTCGCTGGGCGTGGCGGTGGACGAGGTGCAGTCCTGGGGCCTGGACGTGGCGCTGGTGCTGGACCGGCTGGTCGACGGTGACCTGCGCGGCATGTTCGACGGCCCGACCACCGACGGCATCGACCTGGACGCGCCGCTGATCGTCTTCGACCTCTCGCACATCGACCGCAACTCGATCGCGATGCCGATCCTGATGGCGATCGTCGGGGTGTGGCTGGAGCACACCTGGATCCGGCCGGACCGGAAGAAGCGCATCTTCCTGGTCGAGGAGGCCTGGCACATCATCAACAGTCCGTTCGTCGCCCAGCTGTTCCAGCGGCTGCTGAAGTTCGGCCGGCGGCTCGGGCTCTCGTTCGTCGCGGTGGTGCACCACCTGTCGGACGTGGTGGACGGCGCGGCGGCCAAGGAGGCCTCGGCGATCCTGAAGATGGCCTCCACCCGGACGATCTACATGCAGAAGGCCGAGGAGGCGCGGGCCACCGGCCGGGTGCTGGGCCTGCCGCGCTGGGCGGTGGAGATCATTCCGACCCTGTCGCCGGGCATCGCGGTGTGGGACGTCAACGGCAACGTCCAGGTGGTGAAGCACATCATCACCGACGCCGAGCGGCCGCTGGTGTACACCGACCGTGCGATGACCGAGGACGCGGTGGCCGAACGGGTGCGGGCCGAGCGGCAGTTGGCGGCCGAGCCGGGGGTCTGACCGGCGGGCGGCCGGAGGGCGGCGCGATCGTGCGCAGGCGGCCCGTCCGCGGGCGGCCGCGATGGTTCGTCAGCAGGTAATCCTCTCGTTACGTTCGACGTCCTGACAGCTACGCGCGTTGACCCTAGGCTGCATTCGCGCAACTCATCGCCCACGCCCGGTGTCCTCAGCCGCCGCGTGGTCCTCCAAGGTGCAGGGGTTCCCTCATGCTCACCGTCAGATCCCGACGGGCGGCGTTCGCCGTCGTCGCCGCCGCAGGTCTGTTCGGCACGGTGGTCGTGCCGACGGCCGCTCAGGCCGCCGACGCCAACGCCAAGCGTCACAAGACCGTCAGCCTCCAGCTGCTGGCGATCAACGACTTCCACGGCAACCTGGAGCCACCGGCCGGCTCCTCCGGCACGATCAAGGAGGTCGACCCGGCCACCGGTCAGGTGGTCTCCACCCCGGCCGGCGGAATCGAGTACCTGGCCACCGAACTGCGCGAGGCGCGCGTCCCGGCCGACGACTCGATCACCGTCGCGGCGGGCGACATCGTCGGCGCCAGCCCCCTCACCTCGGCGCTGTTCCACGACGAGCCGACCATCGAGGCGATGGACAAGCTCGGCCTGGACGTCACCTCGGTCGGCAACCACGAGTTCGACCAGGGCGCGGCGGAGCTGCTGCGCAAGCAGGAGGGCGGCTGCCACCCGACCGACGGCTGCTACGAGCCCGGCCGCACCTTCAAGGGCGCCAACTTCAACTACCTGTCGGCCAACGTCACCGACGAGAAGACCGGCAAGACCCTGCTGCCGCCGTACTGGGTGACCAAGTCCCAGGGCGTGAAGATCGGCTTCATCGGCGTCACCCTGGAGGGCACGCCGAACATCGTGACCGCCGAGGGCATCAAGGGCCTGAAGTTCGCCAACGAGGTCACCACGATCAACAAGTACGCCGCCGAGCTGAAGGGCAAGGGCGTCAACTCGATCGTCGCGTTGATCCACGAGGGCGGGTACCCGGCCAGCAGCGTCTACAACTACGACTGCGGCCCGGCCGGCCAGGGCGTCTCGGGCCCGATCGTCGACATCGCCAGGAACATCGACCCGGCCGTCGGCGCCATCGTCACCGGCCACACCCACAACGCGTACGCCTGCCAGATCCCCGATCCCAACGGCGTACCGCGCTCGGTCACCAGTGCCGCCTCCTTCGGCCGGCTGTTCACCGAGATCGACATGAAGCTGGACAAGACCACCGGCGAGATCGTCCGCCCCTCGGTTAAGGCCGAGAACCACGTGGTGCGCCGTACGGTCCCGAAGGCCCCGGACATGACGGCGCTGATCGACCACTACTCCAAGCTGGCCGCCCCGATCGCCAACCGCCCGATCGGCCACATCTCCGCGGACATCAACGGCCGCGGTAGCAGTGACCTGGAGAAGCCGCTCGGCGACGTGATAGCCGACGCGCAGCTGGAGGGGCTCGCCCCGGCCGGCAAGGGCGGGGCGCAGGTCGCCTTCATGAACCCCGGGGGACTGCGCTCCGACCTGGTGTACAAGGCCTCGGGCGGTGAGGGCGACGGAGTGGTGACCTACGGCGAGGCGTTCACCGTCCAGCCGTTCACCAACATGATGCAGGTCAAGACGCTGACCGGCGCCCAGCTGGTCCAGCTGCTGCAGCAGCAGGTGAGCGGCCTCAACGACGCGGCGCCGAAGGTCCTCCAGGTGTCCTCGAACCTCCACTACACCCTGGACATGCGCAAGACCGGCGCGGACCGGGTGGTCGTGGACTCGATCCGGCTGAACGGCGCGCCGGTCGACCCGGCCGCCGGGTACCGGGTCGCGGCCAACGAGTTCCTGGCCGGCGGCGGCGACGGCTTCCCGGCCTTCGCGGCAGGCACCGACAAGCTCGTCGGCGCCTCCGACCTGGACGTCTTCACGGCCTACCTGACGGCCCACAGTTCGGCGGGCTCGCCGCTGAAGCCGCCGGCGCAGGACCGGATCAAGGTCCTCGGCCCGGGCAGCGACATCGACTGACCGTGAGCCGGAGATGAGGACGGGCGGGGCGCTGTCGGGGCGCCCCGCCCGTTCCGTTGCCCGCCGACCGTCAGTCGGGGGTGGGGCCGCCGGGGAGCCGTACGGTGGCCAGGGCGCCGGGACCGCCGTCCTCGGCCGGGCCGAGGGTGACCTCGCCGCCCGCCTCCCGGACGCTCTGCGCGACGATCGACAGCCCCAGGCCGGAGCCGGGCAGCTGGCGCGAGGAGGGGGAGCGCCAGAACCGGTCGAAGACGTACTGGAGCTCGTCCGGCGGGATGCCGGGGCCGTGGTCGCGGACGGTCAGCACGCCCTGCTGGAGCCGGACCTCGATGGTGCCGCCGGGCGGGCTGTACTTGACCGCGTTGTCCAGCAGGTTGATCACGGCCCGCTCCAGGCCGGCCGCGTCGCCGTGCGTGTACCAGGGCTCGGTGGTGGTCTCGAAGACCAGTCCGGGGCCACGGAGCTTCGCCCGTTCGACGGCCCGGCCGGCGATCTCGTGCAGGGCGACCACGGTGAGGTTGGGGCCGGCCTTCGGGGTGTCGGGGCGGGAGAGCTGGAGCAGGTCGCCGATCAGGACGGTGAGTTCCTGCATCTGGGCCTTCATGTTGCCCAGCAGCTTGGTCTTGGTCGCCGGGGGCAGCGGGCGGCCGGTGGCGTCGCTGCGGATCAGCAGGTCGACGTTGGTGCGCAGGGAGGTGAGCGGGGTCCGCAGCTCGTGGCCCGCGTCGGCGATCAGCCGGGTCTGGCGCTCGCGGGAGTTGGCGAGGGCGGTGCTCATCGAGTTGAAGGAGGTGGACAGGCGGGCGATCTCGTCGTCACCGTGCACCGGGATGGTGGTGCCGACCTCCTCGGTCCGGGCGATGTGCTCGACGGCGCCGGTGAGTTGGTCGACGGGCTTGAGGGAGGAGTGGGCGACCAGGCGGCCGGCGACGGCGGCGAGGAGGATGCCGCCGAGGGAGACGGCGCCGAGGAGGATGGCGAGGCCCTGGAGGGAGTCCTCGATGGGCTGCGTGGGGGTTGCGACCATCAGCAGGGAAGGCCGCGAGCCGGAGTGGGTCAACGAGATGCGGACGACCACCGGCGTTCCGTCGGTGAAACGACCGTCCCGGATGATCGACTGGTCACCGCTGAGCTTGAACCCGGCCATGTCGCTGGGTTTCACGATGATCGCCTTGGTCGCGTACGGGGGCAGACAGATGCCGGTCGGATTCGCCACCACGTACTGCGTGTCCCTGGGTACCGCGCTGCTGTTCTCCGGGGCGATGCCGGTCGCCTGGTGCTGCAGGGCTTCTTCGGGAGTGTCGTAGCACAGCAGACGGCTCCTCCCCGGCGGCGGCAGCGGTGCGTTGGCCAGATCCGTCCGGACCTGGCCGTAGAGCTGCCTCTCCACGATGAACCAGCACGCCAGCGCCGACATGGCGATGGCCACGGCCACCGCGGCCGCGCTCAGGAAGGTGAGGCGGCCGCGCAGCGACCGGGAACGCAACCAGTGCGCCAGACGGCGCCGGCGAGGAACGCGCGGCGGCGTGAGCGGCGGGGGCGGAACAGTACTCACGCGCCGGCGCCGGCGGCCGGGCGCAGGGCGTATCCGACGCCGCGTACGGTCTGGATGAGACGCGGCATGCCGCCCTGCTCGGTCTTGCGGCGCAGGTACATCACGTACACGTCCAGGGAGTTGGAGGAGGGCTCGAAGTCGAAGCCCCAGACCGCCTTGAGGATCTGCTCGCGGGTGAGGACCTGCCGGGGGTGGGCGAGGAACATCTCCAGCAGCATGAACTCGGTGCGGGTGAGTTCGACCGGCCTGCCGCCGCGGGTGACCTCGCGGGTGGCGGTGTTCATCCGCAGGTCGCCGAAGGCGAGCACCTCGCTGTCGTCCTCCGCGGCGGCGCGGGCGGCGGCCTCCGCGGCGAGGGCGTTGCGGCGCAGCAGGGCGCGGACGCGGGCGAGGAGCTCGTCGAGTTCGAAGGGCTTGGCGAGGTAGTCGTCCGCGCCGACGTCGAGGCCGGTGACGCGGTCGCCGACGGCGTCGCGGGCGGTGAGCATCAGGACGGGGACGGTGTCGCCGCGGGAGCGCATCCGGCGGACGGCGGTGAGGCCGTCCATCCGGGGCATCATGATGTCCAGCAGGACGAGGTCGGGCTTGTCGCGTTCGACGGACTCCAGGGCCTCGTAGCCGTCCGTGGCGGTGGCGACCTCGTAGCCCTCGAAGGCGAGGCTGCTCTCCAGGGCGTCCCGGAGGGCGGGTTCGTCGTCGACCACGAGGAGCCGGGCGGAGGGGTGGCCGGCCTCGGCGGTGGCGCGGTCGTCGGCGGACGGGGTCATGGGCTGGTGCCCTTTCTCGTCGTCGGGTGGAGGGCCTGCTGGGAGCAATTGTCCGTCTCGCGGACGCTTACACCGGTTCTCGGGGATTGTGGTTCACAGGTTCTGGCCGGCTTCGAGCTTCGGCAGGACCTGCTTGACGTCGTTGATCGGGATGGCGAAGCCGAGGCCGACGCTGCCGGCCGTGCTGCTGCCGCCGCCGGCGGTGGAGTTGGCGCCGTTCGGGGCGTACATGGCCGAGTTGATGGCGATGACCTGGCCGTTGGCGTTGATCAGCGGGCCGCCGGAGTTGCCGGGGTTGAGGGCGGCGTCGGTCTGGAAGGCCTTGTAGGTGGTGGTGTCCCCGCCGCTCCGCTGCTGCGGGATGCTGCCGCGCAGACCGGGCAGGTCGGGGAAGCCGAAGCCGCCGTTGCCGCTGGTGGTGCCCTCGTCGAGCTGGACGGTGACGTCGCGGTTCTCGGCGCTGATGATGCCGGAGGTGACGGTGCCGGTGAGGCCGTCGGGGTTGCCGATGGCGACGACCGGGTCGCCGACGGCCACGGTGGAGGAGTCGCCGAGGACGGCGGGGGCGAGGCTCTTGGTGCCGGTCGCGGTGATCACGGCGACGTCGAGCTTCTTGTCGGTGCCGGTGACGGTGGCGGGGGCGGTGGAGCCGTCCTTGAAGGTGACGGTGATCCGGCCGCTGCCGTCGGCCGCGGTGTCGATCACGTGGAAGTTGGTGAGGATCCGGCCGCTGTCGTTCAGCACGACGCCGGTCCCGGTGGCGGTGCCGTTGCCGCTCTTGACGGTGATCTGGACGACGCTGGGGGAGACGGCGGAGGCGATGGCGGGCACGTTGGCGCTGCCGTCGGTGCGGGCGGAGACCGGGCTGGCGATGGTGCCGACGCGGGAGCCGGAGGGCTGGCGGTCGGCGACGAGCCCGCCGGTCACCCCGCCGATGACGGCGGCGATCGCGGCGACGGCGGTGACCAGGGCGAGCCGTCCGCGCAGCAGGCCGCGCCCGGGCCGGCCGCCGTGGCCGCCGTGGGCCTCGGGCCCGGCGGGGTGGCCGAGCAGGGTGGGGGGCTCGGGCGGCATGGGCGGGGGAGGGGGCGGTCCGTCGAAGCTGCCGCCGGAGTGGTCCTCGCGCTGGTCGTACCCGGTGTGCCGGCCGTGACCGGTGCGCGGGTCGGTGCTTTCGGCGCCGTGGCCGAGCACGGTGCCCTCGATGACGCGGGGCTGCTCGTACGGGCCGTACTGCTCGTCGGGGTGCTGCTGCTGTTCGCTCATGCCGACCAAGCTCCGCCCGGTGGATGAGGACCGGATGAGAAGCGGCTCAGAACGCCCCGAGAAGCGCGTTGGCTTCTCATAAAGCCTGGTCAGGCCGCCTGTGGGGCGGAACGAGCCGTTCCGCTCCGGCTGCTCCGTGCGCTCCCCTGTCCGGCTATTCCGGCTGGGGCCGGCCGGGCGTGGCGCCGTCGCAGCCGCAGGAACGGCGGATGACCAGGCGGGACGGGAACTTGCGGACCCGCTCGGTGTCCGATCCGGGCACCATCAGGGAGTCGTCCAGCACCAGGTCCACGGCGGCCCGGGCCATCGCGTCGCGGTCGGAGGCGACGGTGGTCAGCGGCGGGTCGGCGAGCGCGGCCTCGGGCACGTCGTCGAAGCCGGCCACCGCGAGGTCCTGGGGCACGCGCAGGCCGACCTCGCGGGCGGCCCGCAGCACGCCGATGGCCTGGTCGTCGGTGGAGCAGAAGACCGCCCGCGGCCGGTCCGGCCGCTGCAACAGGTCGAGCGCGACCTCGTAGGCGCCGTAGCGGTGGAAGGGGGCGTCGATCAGGTGCGGCGCGGTGGGGACGCCGTGGGCGTCCATGGCGCGCTGCCAGCCCTCGACGTGGTCGATGACCGGGTCGCCGGGGGCGGGGGAGTCCACCGGGCCGCCGAAGCAGGCCACGTACGGGTGCCCGTGCACCTCCAGCAGGTGGCGGACGACGGCCTCGGCGCCGCCGACGTCGTCGGTGACCACCGCGACGTCGTCGATCGCCTCGGGGCGGCGGTGCAGCAGCACCACCTTCGCCCCCTCCATCGCGGCGAACTCCTCGGCGGCGCGCTGCGAGGGGCCCTGGCTGACCAGGATCAGGCCGGAGACCCGCATGCCGAGGAAGGCGCGGACGTAGTGGACCTCGCGGTCGTCGACGTAGTCGGAGTTGCCGATCAGCACGAGCTTGCCGCGTTCGGAGGCGGCCCGTTCGACGGCGTGGGCCATCTCGGCGAAGAAGGGCTGGCGGGCGTCGGGGACGACCATGCCGATCAGGTTGGTCCGCCGGGAGGCCATCGCCTGGGCGACGCTGTTTGGCCGGTAGCCGAGCTGCTCGATCGCCGCGAGGACCTTCTCCCGGGTCGCGGGCGCGACCGGGCGCGGCCCGTTGTTGATCACGTAGCTGACGACCGCGGTCGAGGTCCCAGCCAGTCGGGCTACATCGTCGCGCGTCACCTTGGCCACGGAGGGAGTCTACGCGTGTGGCCCCCGAGGCGGCAGTGGGACCTGGGGCTGCTTCGGGGGGCGCATCGGGACCAATCCGGACGAGCCGGGCGGGGGACGGCCCGCCCGGCCCGTCCGGTCAGGCCTCCAGCGGGGCCGACGGGCGCGGGGAGAGGTCCGGGCGCTCGCTCTTCTCGGCCTTCTCCGGGACGACGAAGCGGTAGCCGACGTTGCGCACGGTGCCGATCAGCTGCTCGTTCTCGACGCCGAGCTTGGCCCGCAGCCGCCGGACGTGGACGTCCACCGTCCGGGTGCCGCCGAAGTAGTCGTAGCCCCAGACCTCCTGGAGCAGCTGGGCCCGGGTGAAGACGCGGCCGGGGTGCTGGGCGAGGTACTTGAGCAGCTCGAACTCCTTGAAGGTGAGGTCGAGCGCCCGACCCTTGAGCTTCGCGGAGTAGGTGGCTTCGTCGACCGAGAGGTCGCCGTTGCGGATCTCCATCGGGCTGTCGTCGACGGCGACCTGCAGGCGGCCGAGCGCGAGCCGCAGCCGGGCCTCGACCTCGGCCGGTCCGGCGGTGTCCAGCAGGACGTCGTCGATGCCCCACTCGGCGGTCACGGCGGCCAGGCCGCCCTCGGTGACCACCAGGATCAGCGGGCAGCCGATGCCGGTGGAGCGCAGCAGCTGGCACAGGCTGCGGATCTGCGGCAGGTCGCGCCGTCCGTCGACCAGGATGACGTCCGCGCTGGGGGTGTCCACCAGGGCCGATCCCTCGGCGGGCGCGACCCGGACGTTGTGCAGCAGCAGGCCGAGGGCCGGCAGCACTTCGGCGGACGGCTGCAGCGCGTTGGTGAGGAGGAGGAGAGAACTCATACCCGGTGGTCCCCTTTCCGGGTCGTCGCGGTCGCGTCCCGGCTGCCGCCGCAGCCGGAGGACGCAGGTGCTGAGGGGAGGAGGAAGGACGCCCGGGCGGCTTCGGGGGAGCACGCGGCGCACCGGGGGTCCCGCAACCCCTGGCGTGCCGTTCCTGCCCTGTTCATCCCGCGAACCCTCCGGTCTGGTCCGGTCCCGGGTGGCGGCCCGGCGCCGGGTGGCGACACCCCGCCGAGCCGGCACGTCCTTGTGCCGCGAGAGGCGGGGCGGTTCCTGCGGCGCGCCGGGGGTGGGCCGACGAATCGCACGAACGTCCGTACTGGCGTCCTGAAAGCACAAAAGGACCCGGGGGCGACTCTGCCCGGATCCCTCTTGGTCCACGAGGATAGCCGACCGCCCTCCGTACCGGGAGTGCGCGAATCCGGCGGTTCGCCCAATCCGGGCGCGCGCCGGGTGAGCCTGGACACAGCTTCGTGCGCCGCCCCGGGCCCGGCCGGCCAGGGCGATTGCCGCTCGGACCGGCGGACACGCCATCATGGGACGCACATCGGCGGCACTGCCCGGGTCCATCGTTCGGGTGGTCGGGCGGGAGCTCCGGTGGTGAGCCGGACCGGGCCACCGGGGCCGGGCGAGGACGAACGGAAGGGGTGGCCCGATGGGCGCGACCACCGAGCCCGCGAGCGGCGCCCGGGCGCGCGGGACGATCCGCTACTGGGCGGCGGCGAAGTCCGAGGCCGGGCTGGCCGAGGAGCCGTACGAGGCGGCGACCCTGGCGGAGGCGCTGGCCGCGGCCAAGGAGCGGCACGCCGACCGGCCGAAGCTCGTCCAGCTGCTCGGACACTGCTCGTACCTGGTCGACGGCGCGCAGGTGGGCGGCCGGGACCACGCGACGGTGGCCCTGACCGAGGGCGGGACGGTCGAGGTCCTCCCGCCGTTCGCGGGAGGGTGAGCGGCGTGACGGACATGAACGACCCGAACCAGGGCGGCGGCTACGGGAACTGGCCACAGCAGCCCCACCAGCCCCATCCGCATCTGCAGCAGCCCCCGCGGCACGCTGCACAGCACCCGTACGGCTATCCGGTGGACGACGAGGCGGCGACCACGCTGCTGCCGCCGGTGCCGGCCTTCGACGACGCGGCCGCCACCACGCTGCTCCCGCCCGTCCCGCCGCTGGACGACGCGGCCGCCACCACGCTGCTCCCGCCGGTGCGGGTCTCCGGTGCGATGCCGGTCGCCCCGCCGCAGCACCTCGGGCAGCCCCCGGTGCAGCAGCCTCCGGTGCACCCGCAGCAGCCGCAGCGCCAGCAGCAGGCTCAGCCGCAGCAGCCCTCGCGGGCGCGGCACGCGGCCCCGGCGCCGCGGTCCGCCCCGCAGCAGGCCGCGCCCGCCGCCGGGATGCCCCCGTCCGGGGTGACCGCCGCCGGGATGCCGGACACCGGAGCGGGCTTCGACCCGCCGACCATGACGCTCAAGCGCCCGGACGCCCCCGCCGCCCCGCCGTACGGGTCCTTCCCCGCGCAGCCGACTCCGCTCGCCGCGCCCTCCGCCGCGCCGGGCGGCCGGACCGGTTCGCCGATCATCGACCCGGGTCTGCAGCCCGCCCTGATCACCGCGGGCGCGGCCGCGCTGCTGGCAGGTGGCGCCGCGCTGGGGCAGGTGGCGCTGGCCCTGGTGGTCGCGCTGCTGCAGCTGCTGACGGCGGCCGGCTGGTTCCGGCTGAACGGCATGTGGCCGGCCCGTCAGGGCATCCTGCTCGCCGCATTGGCCGGGCTCTCCGCGGACGTGGCCGTGCTGCTGGCGGACTCCGACGGTGACGCGGCGGCCGTGGTGGGCGCCCTGGGCGGGTTCTTCCTGCTGGTCCTGGTGCTGCAGACGTTCCGTCCGTCGGACCCGAAGGAGCGGTTCTACGCGCTGACCGTGCTGGGTTCGGCCACCGTGGTGACGGCGCTGTGCACCACGCTGCTGCTGGCCGGCTGGGTGCCGGCCGGGGTGGGTGCGGTGGCGCTGGCCACCCTGCTGGCGGCGGCTCCGCTGCCCGGCCCGAAGCAGCTGGGCCCGGTGCTGGGCCTGGTCGCGGCGGTGCTGCTGGGCTTCCTGGTGGGCGCGCCGATGGCGCTGGGGGCGCTCGCCGGGCTGGGCGCGCTGATCGGGCGCCGGGTCGCGGCGTACGACTTCCCGTCCCGCTTCGTGCACATGACGGCGGGCGTGGCGCTGCCGCTGGCGGTGGCCGCGCCGCTGATCTGGATGGCCACCGACCTGCTGGCAGGCTGAGCCGGGTACGTCACGACCGCGTCCCGCCCCGGAACCACCTTCCGGGGCGGGACGTCGTACGGTCGTGCGGAAGGAGTCGCGTCCGGACGGCTCCGGGCCGGACGGCTCCGGAACGGAACGGCTCCCGAACGGATCGGCTCCGGGACGGAACGACGAGACGGCGACCGGCGACGACGGGGGACACGATGCGCGGATGGCTGAAGGCGACGATCGGCCTGGCGGTGCTCGCCGGCCTGCTGGTGGGCGCGGACCGGGTCGCGGTCGGCGTGGCCGAGGACGAGGCCGCCGACCGGCTGGTGAAGAGCGGCGAGATGAGCCAGCGGCCGGACGTCACGATCGAGGGCTTCCCGTTCCTGACCCAGGTGGTCTCGAAGAAGCTGGACGACGTCCGGATCTCCTCGGACGGCCTGACCGTCCGGAACAACGGCCAGCAGGTCGCGCTGCACTCCTTCAAGGCGAAGCTCTCGGGCGTCGAGGTGAGCGACAGCCTGAACAGCGCCACCATGGACAGCGGCACCGGCAGCGGTGTGATCACCTACCAGGACCTCGCCCAGCTCCTGCCCCCGGCCTCCCAGCTACTGGGCGGAGCCCCGCTGCCGGGCGGCGCCAACTCCCGGCTGAGCCTGTCGTACGGCGGCCCGGGCAAGGTCAAGGCCTCGCTGGGGCCGGTCTCGGTCGGCGAGGCCACCGTGCACAACGAGGGCAACACCGTCACCGTGGACGGCCTCAAGCTGAGCTCGCTGGCCGAGATGTTCGCCGGGCTCGCCAACCGGAAGGTCGCGCCGGCCGGCTTCACCCTGGACTCTATGCCGGCCGGGCTGAAGCTGGCCGCGAAGGACGGCGTGACGCCGCTGCCGGAGGGCCTCCAGCTGTCCTTCGAGGGCAAGGACGTCAAGCTGCTGGGCTGACCGGGCCCGCCCGCCACCGGGTCCTTCCCCGCTCTTCCTCCGTTCCGCTCCGCGAGACGCGCTGTCCAGCGCGACGCGCGGAGCGGTGCCGTTTCCGCCCGTTGTGCGCCCGCTCCGGGCGTCCGGCTCGCGTCCCCCGGAGCGCACGGAGGTCGAATCCCATTATGCGACCGTTTCGATCTCGCCATTCGATACGCTGATGACAGCAGGCCGTCGGTGTCCCTAGCATCGTCGGCATGAAGCGACAGACGGATCTCACGAAGCGGCGGGCGGTCGACCTGTGCCGCGTGGCCGCCTGTCTGTGTCGAATGCGCTAAGTCGGCATCCTGGCAGGGCAGTTGACGCCCGCCGCCGATCTCTCCGGTGACCTCTCCCGGCCCTTCGGGCCGATGGTCGCCGCCGTGCCCCGCACTTCCCCGCCCGGTCGCCCCGGCTCGCTCCTCCGTCCCGTCATTCGGACGGGACTTCGGACGGGAATTCGCGCTGGACCCGTCCGGGCACCCCTGCAGCACCTGCTGAGCAGCACCTTCCGCCAACCGCCCTCGGATGGAGAACACCACCATGAGCCGCAGCGACGTCCTGGTCGACGCCGACTGGGTCCAGGCCCGCCTGGACGACCCGAAGGTCGTCATCGTCGAGGTCGACGAGGACACCTCCGCGTACGACAAGAACCACATCCGCAACGCCGTCCGGATCGACTGGAAGAAGGACCTCCAGGACCCGGTCCGCCGCGACTTCATCGACCAGGCCGGCTTCGAGGCGCTGCTCAGCGCCAAGGGCATCGCCAACGACGACACCGTCGTCCTCTACGGCGGCAACAACAACTGGTTCGCCTCCTACGCCTACTGGTACTTCAAGCTGTACGGCCACGGCGACGTCCGCCTGCTGGACGGCGGCCGCAAGAAGTGGGAGCTGGACTCCCGCGACCTGGTCGCCGAGGTCCCGGCCCGCCCGGCCACCGAGTACAAGGCGCAGGCCGCCGACTCCTCGATCCGCGCCTTCCGCGACGACGTGGTCGCCGCCATCGGCAACCTCAACCTGGTCGACGTCCGCTCGCCCGACGAGTTCTCCGGGAAGCTGCTCGCCCCGGCGCACCTCCCGCAGGAGCAGTCGCAGCGCCCCGGCCACGTGCCGAGCGCCCGCAACATCCCGTGGGCGAAGAACGCCAACGACGACGGCACCTTCAAGAGCGACGAGGAGCTCAAGGCCCTGTACGAGGCCGAGGGCATCGACCTGGCGAAGGACACCATCGCCTACTGCCGCATCGGCGAGCGCTCCGCGCTCACCTGGTTCGTGCTGCACGAGCTGCTCGGCCAGCAGAACGTCAAGAACTACGACGGTTCGTGGACCGAGTACGGCAGCCTGGTCGGCGTGCCGATCGAGCTCGGCAACTGAGCCTCCGGCTCGACCCGTAAGTCAGAAGGGAAAACCAGACATGTGCGGTGCGAAGGCCGGCGGCCCGGACCTGGCAGGAGTTGACGTGGCGAACGAGACGATCATCCAGGGTTCGGTGACCCGCGACGGTGAGCCGGTCAACGGCTACGTCCGGCTGCTGGACGAGAACAACGAGTTCACGGCCGAGGTGCCCACCTCGGCGACCGGCCAGTTCCGGTTCTTCGCCCGCCCGGGCAAGTGGACCCTGCGGGCGCTCGTCCCGGGCCAGACCGTGGACCGTCAGGTGGTGGCCTCCCAGGGCGCCGCCGTCGAGGTCGCGATCGCGGTCTGACCGGCACGGACGATCACACCGGGGGCCCCTGCCGCGCAGGGGCCCCCGGTCGTACCGTGGAAGACGTGCAGACGAGGCGCCGACGGCGCTACTACTACGCCATGATGGGCGTGTGCCTGGGCCTGTTCGTCCTGGCCTGGGGCGTGGTGCGGTTCTTCTCGGTGGGCGCCGCGGTGGGCCTGTGCGTGGTCGCGATGGTCATCCCGCCCGCCGCCGCGGTGTTCGCCAACAAGCGGGACCCGGAGGACGACTGGTGGAACGACCCGCGCTGGGACGACCCGAAGTGGGACGATCCCGGCCACGACCGGGACCGCCCCGACCAGGGCCCGCACGAGGGGCCCCGGTGAGCGGGCCCTAGGGTGTGTCTGGCAGTTCCCGCCGGGCGCGCGACGCCGGGGCGCGCACCTTGCCGCGTTGTCGTCGGTCGCCGATGCTCCGCATGGACTTCCTCCTCCGCCTTGCGATGCACGCACCCCAACGCCGCGCGCCGATCCGACGCCTAGTAGACGAGCGCCTGGACGCCGTCCGCGGTGATCTCGCTGACGAAGACCTGCGCGCCCGCGATCCGGACGCCCTCGACGGTGTCCTTCTGCTCGATCCCGCGCCGGGCCGCGCACTGGGTGCACAGCGTCACCGAGCCGGCGGCCAGGACCGACTCCAGCAGGTCCGGCAGCGGCGCGGCGTGCGGCAGCTCGAACTCCGCGGCCCTCCCGGGCAGGGCGAACCAGGACGACTCCCCGGTCAGCCAGAGCGAGACCTCGATCCCGCTGGCGACGGCCACGGCCGCCACCGTGAAGGCCTGCGAGCACCGTTCCGGCGCGTCCGCCCCGGCAGTGACCTTGATGACGAGCTTCTTCGACATGGCGCCACCTTAGAGGTCCCGCCGCCCCTGCCCGTCGTCATCGCGGAATCCCTTGGGCAAACCCTGGACGGCGCCC
The DNA here is from genome assembly GCF_042734825.1 of Kitasatospora sp. NPDC059648. NCBI lineage: Bacteria > Bacillati > Actinomycetota > Actinomycetes > Kitasatosporales > Streptomycetaceae > Kitasatospora > Kitasatospora sp. NPDC059648. The sequence goes on from NZ_JBHWDU010000001.1 coordinate 35,504, forward strand.
GCCCTCGGGGCGCGAGGACCGACGTGGCGGGGCTCACCGCGACCGGCCGGACCACGACGGATAGAGTGAGCCCGCAAAATCCACCACAACTGTCGCCGCCTGGGAGCCCCCCGTGTCCGGTCTGGAAATGTTCTTCGACGGTCTGCTGGCCCTCATGGCCGTGCTGATCACCTGGTTCGCCATCTTCTCGGTGATGAAGCTCTACCAGGGCCAGCGCTGACCCTGCCGTACGGTTGAGGCAGACCGCACCGACCACGACAGCGACCAGGAACATGATCGAGATCCCCTCTGACCTCCACAAGGACGTCGTCCCGCTCGCCTTCCTCCTCGGCACCTGGGAGGGCGCGGGTGTCTATGCCCCTCTGCCCAACGAGGGGGGCCCGGGCGCGGAGAAGTGCAACTTCGGCCAGGAGATCGTGATCCGGCACGACGGCCGTCCCTTCCTGGAGTTCCGCTCCCGCACCTGGGTGCTGAACGAGGAGGGCGAGAAGGTCCGTCCGCTGGAGAACGAGCACGCGTTCTGGCGCATCACCAGCAACCACGACGGCACCACCGGCGCCCGCGGGATCGAGATCTCCTCCGTCCGTGACGACGGCACGGTCGAGATCTGGTACGGCGAGCTGGCCGACGGCAAGCCGCAGGTCGACGTGTCCACGGACGCGGTGGCCCGGATCGAGGGCTCCCCGGAGTACTCCGGCGGCAAGCGGCTGTACGGCTTCGTCAACGGCGAGCTGCTCTGGGTCGGCGAGAAGGCCGCCCCGAACGTGCCGCTGCGCCCGTACATGTCCGCGCAGCTGAAGAAGGTGCTCAGCCCGGCCCAGCTGATCAAGGACATCAACGACCTGCCGGACGACGGCATCGCCTTCTTCAAGTAGGCGTCGCACGGTCTGTGCACGAGGTAGGGACCGGCCCCCGGCCGGTCCCTACACTTGCCTCAGGACCCCGACCTTGGCAGGGACAGAACCGTGGCGGACACCGGCACCACCGACTGGCAGCTCTCCGGCGACTGGAAGGCCGACCTGCGCGAGCGCGGCTACCGCCTCACGCCGCAGCGGCAGCTCGTGCTGGAGGCCGTTGACGTCCTCGACCACGCCACCCCCGACGACATCCTCTGCCACGTCCGCAAGACCGCCAGCGGCGTCAACATCTCCACCGTCTACCGGACCCTGGAGCTGCTGGAGGAGCTGGGCCTGGTCTCGCACGCCCACCTCGGCCACGGCGCCCCGACGTACCACCTGGCCGGCCGCCACCACCACCTGCACCTGGTCTGCCGGGACTGCGAGAAGGTCACCGAGACCGGCACCGAGATCGCCCAGCCGCTGATCGACCGGCTGCGCGAGGAGCACGGTTTCGACACCGACCTCAAGCACTTCGCCATCTTCGGCCGCTGCGCCGACTGCACCGCGAAGCAGGCGGACGGCCGGTCGTAAGCTGGCCGGTATGACCGGTGTGAAGAGTCCGCTGCTTGCCCTGCCCGGAGCCGTCCCCGCCGAGGGGGCCGACGAGGGCGTCGCCGCCCACTACGGCGACATGTTCCGCGAGCAACGGAACCTGTCGCAGGGCACCGGCTTCGTCGACCTCTCGCACCGCGGCGTGGTCACCGTCACCGGCGCGGACCGCCTCTCCTGGCTGCACCTGCTGCTCACCCAGCACGTGAGCCAGCTGGAGCCGCAGCACGCCACCGAGGCTCTGGTGCTCTCCCCGAACGGGCACGTCGAGCACGCGCTCTACCTGGTCGACGACGGCACCACCACCTGGGCCCACGTCGAGCCGGGCACCCAGGGCGCGCTGGTGGCCTACCTGGAGAGCATGAAGTTCTTCTACCGGGTGGAGGTCGCCGACGCGACCGCCGACTACGCCGTGGTCCACCTGCCCGCCGGCTCCACCGTCTCCGTCGAGGGCGCCGTCGCCGTCCGCGAACTCGCGTACGGGCGGGACCTGTTCGTGCCGCGCGCCGAACTGGCGGCGGTCACCGCGGGGTTCGGCCCGGCGGCCGGGGTCTGGGCGTACGAGGCGCTGCGGATCGAGGGCCACCGTCCCCGGCTGGGCTTCGAGACCGACCACCGGACCATCCCGCACGAGGTGGACTGGCTGAGCACCGCCGTCCACCTGCAGAAGGGCTGCTACCGGGGCCAGGAGACCGTCGCCCGGGTGCACAACCTGGGCCGTCCGCCGCGCCGACTGGTCTTCCTGCACCTGGACGGCACCGAGGAGACGCTGCCCCCGCACGGCACCGAGGTGCGGCTGGCCTCCGAGCCGGACGGGCGCTCGCTGGGCTTCGTGACCTCGTCGGCCCGGCACCACGAGCTGGGGCCGATCGCGCTGGCGATCGTCAAGCGGAACGTCCCGGTGGACGCGGTGCTGCTGGCCGGGACGGTGCCGGGCACCCAGGACGTGATCGTCCCGCAGTAGTTCCTGCCGGCCCCGAAGCCCCGAAGCCCCGAAGCCCCGAAGCCCCGAGGCCCCGAGGCCCCGGGCCTCAGACCTCGACGAGGACGGTGAACGGGCCGTCGTTCACCAGCGCCACCTGCATGTCGGCGCCGAACCGGCCCGTCTCGACCTTGGCGCCGAGCGCCCGCAGCTGGGCGACCACCTCGTCCACCAGCGGCTCGGCGACCGGCCCGGGGGCGGCCGCGGTCCAGGTGGGGCGGCGGCCCTTGCGGGCGTCGCCGTAGAGGGTGAACTGGCTGATCACCAGCAGCGGGCCGCCGATGTCGGAGCAACTCTGCTCCACGCCCTCGTCGTCGACCGGCAGGATCCGCAACGTCCAGAGCTTCCGGGCCAGTTGGGCCGCCTTGGCCGGGGTGTCCCCGTGGGTCACGCCGACCAGGACGCACAGTCCGGGCCCCTCGATCGCGCCGACGGTCTCTCCGGCCACGGTCACCCGGGCCTCGGTCACTCGCTGCACCACTGCTCGCATGCCGCCATTGTGCCGGAGCGCCGCACGGCCCGGCGGTGCCTCCGGGGAATCCGTATGGGGCGTCCCGGCCCCGCGCGCCGGGAAGTGTACGAGGGGCGCACCCGAGGGGCGCGCAAATGGGTAGCGCACGCTGTGCAGCGCGCGCCTGCGCAGGTTCGGGCGCTGCCCCTGCTGCGGAAAGCGCTGGTCATATCAGCCACCCCCGTTCGCCAGGGGGCCGTTCGGGTGCACGGGCGGTGCGCGCGCGCCGGGTGGGGTGGCACGCTGGGGAACCGTACGAAGGGCCCGGCGCGCCTGAAGGTCCGCCGCACCGGGCCGGGGTTCGGCCGGGCGGTCGAGCCGGTAGGTCAGGCGTTCTGTCGGGGTCGCCCCGGTGGGTGGTCCCGGCCGGGGGCGGAACCCTTCGGGGGCCCCCGGCGTGCCAACGGACGGGACGCGAGCCCGGCGGGGGACGGGCCGGACCGGCGGCAGGGACGGGCTGCCGCGAGCGGGCGGGATCGGACGACGGCAGGTGGGCTGGATGATGGACGCGAACGGCGCGGCGTGGAACCGATCCGGGCAGGTGGCACAGGCCCCCGGGGCCCCGTCCTGGGCGGTCGGCCCGGACGGCGAGCCCGACCTGGAGCGGCTGGGCCTGGACCAGCTGCGGATCCTGCGCCGGGAGACCATGGAACAGGAGGCCGACCTCTCCTACCTGCGGCGGCTGCTGCACGGGCGGATGGACATCCTGCGCGCCGAGCTCGACCGGCGCCCCGGCGGCGGCCCCGCCCTCCCGGCCCTGGCGGGCGGCTGCGGCAGCGGCGCCCCGGCGGTGGGCGGCGGGCCGGGCGGCGACCTGCTGGACCGGCTGCCGGCCATCCTGACCGATGCGCCCTCCACCGTGCGGCGCTCGGCCCGGCACGTCACCGTCGGCCCGCCGCGCACCCAGGAGTCCCAGCTGGAGGCGGACGCGCTGATGGGCGACGTCCAGCTCGCCGACCTCGCGGCCCACCCGGCGGAGGAGCTGCTGGCCGCCCTGGAGCGGCTGCGCGCCCACGAGCGCGAGGTGTCCGGACGGCGCCAGCGGCTGCTGCGGACGGCCGACGGTTGCAATGCCGAGATCACCCGCAGGTACCGTGATGGGGAAGCACGGGTCGACGACCTGCTCTCGGAGAGGCCGCTCTGACCGGGTGGATCGTCGGGGGCGGGTAGGGGACCGGCTTCCTCCCGGCCCACCACCCTCGCCCCCGGAAGGCACCCGATGTCCCAGCTCGCCACTCCGCCCGTGCTCGCCGAGGTCATACGCTCGGGCTTCACCGAGGGCCGCCACCACGGCTCCCTGGTCCTGCTCGCCGCCGACGGCTCGGTGGAGTTCGCGCTCGGCGACCCCGGGGCGCCGGTCTTCCCCCGCTCCACGGCCAAGCCGTTCCAGGCGGTGGCCACGCTGCGGGCCGGGCTGGCGATCGAGGGCGAGCTGCTGGCGCTGGCGGCCTCCAGCCACTCCGCCGAATCGTTTCACCTCGACGGTGTCCGGGCCATCCTCGGCTCCGCAGGCCTGGACGAATCGGCCCTGCGTACCCCGGCCGACCTGCCGCTGGACGAGGCCGAGGCGGAGCTGCTGCTCGTCGCCGGCGGGCGGCGCGCCCCGATCCTGATGGACTGCTCCGGCAAGCACGCCGGCTGGCTGGCCGCCTGCGTCGCCAACGGCTGGGACACCGGCAGCTACCTCGACCCGGCGCACCCGATCCAGGAGCTGGCCCGAGATGCCCTCGCGGAGGGCACCGGCGAGACCCCCGTGCACACCGGGGTGGACGGCTGCGGCGCCCCGCTGCTGGCCGTCACCCTGACCGGTCTGGCCCGCAGCTACCGCAGTCTGGTACTGGCCGCGGAGGGCAGCGCGCAGCGCCGGGTCGCCGACGCCATGCGCGCCCACCCCGAGTACGTGGCCGGCACCCGCCGGGCCGACACCTGGCTGATGCGGGCCGTCCCGGGCGCGCTGTCCAAGATGGGCGCCGAGGCCGTCCAGGTGGTCGCGCTGCCGGACGGGCGGGCGCTCGCCTTCAAGATCGACGACGGGGCGGAGCGGGCCCGCGGCCCGGTGCTGGCGGCCGCGCTGCGCCGGCTCGGCGTGACCGGCGCGGACGACACCGTCGAGCGGATCGGCGCGGCCCCGCTGCTCGGCGGCGGCGCCCCGGTCGGCGCGGTCCGGGCGGCCTTCTAGCCGGGCCGGGGGCTTCCAGCGGGCGGGTGCGGCCTGCTGGCCGCTCCGGGGTGGCGTTCCGGCGGGTCGGGCGGCGGCCTTCCGGCGGGCCCGGGCGGCCCGGCGGACCGCGCCGGGGTGCGGGCGGCCCCGGGCCGGTGCACGGTGGACCGGGGGCCGTCGCACAGCTGAGGGAGTCCGCCATGACCGACCACGTGTACCGGGTGACCGAGATCGTCGGGTCCTCGACCGAGAGCGTCGACGCCGCGATCCGCAACGGGGTGGAACGGGCCTCCCGGACGCTGCGCAACCTCGACTGGTTCGAGGTCTCGCAGGTCCGGGGCCACCTGGAGGACGGCCGGATCAAGCACTACCAGGTGTGCATCAAGGTCGGCTTCCGGCTGGAGGACTGAGCGGCTCCCGGAGACGACAGGGGCCGGGTCCGCGGACGAATCCACGGATCCCGGCCTCAGGAATCCGTCCCGACCTGCCTCGAACTGCCCCGAAACGGACCAGGAGCGAACGAGATCGGAACGACGGCTCAGTGGCCGCCCTGCTCCGCCAGGCGCTTGATCGAAGCGGTGACCTCGGCCTCGGCCTCGGCGCGGCCGACCCAGTTGGCGCCCTCGACGGACTTGCCCGGCTCCAGGTCCTTGTAGACCTCGAAGAAGTGCTGGATCTCCAGGCGGTCGAACTCCGACACGTGGTGGATGTCCCGCAGGTGCTCCCAGCGCGGGTCGGTCGCCGGGACGCACAGCAGCTTGTCGTCGCCGCCGGCCTCGTCGGTCATGTGGAACATGCCGATGGCGCGGCACTTGATGAGGCAGCCGGGGAAGGTCGGCTCGTCCAGGATGACCAGGGCGTCCAGCGGGTCGCCGTCCTCGCCGAGCGTGCCCTCGACGTAGCCGTAGTCGGCCGGGTAGCGGGTCGAGGTGAAGAGCATCCGGTCGAGCCGCAGGCGGCCGGTCTCGTGGTCGACCTCGTACTTGTTACGAGAGCCCTTCGGGATCTCGATAAGGACGTCGAACTCCAACGGTTCCTCCAAGGTAGGGACTGACAGAATCCAAGTGTCTCCTACGGGAGTGAGTGCTCGGGAAAGGGGCCTGTCGGTGGGAGCAGGGGGAGGGGCGGCGCGCCGTCGCAGGGGGACGGCCGCCGGACTGTGCGGAGCGGTCCTGCTGGCCGCCGGAGCGGTACTGGGAGCGGGCGGGGCGCACGCGCAACCGACCCCCACCACGCCGAGCGGGAGCGGTTCACCGGCCGCGCCCCCGGCGCCCGCGACGGGCGCCGTGCTGGCCGCCGCCGGGAGCGGCCCGGAGGCCGCCGTCCCCACCGCGAAGGGCCTCCAGCAGGCGCTCGGCCCGTACGTCTCCGACAGGAACCTGGGCACCGTCACCATCGCCGTCGCGGACGCCGCCGACGGCCGGCTCCTGTACGGCTCGGGGGAGAACGTCCCGGGCACGCCCGCCTCCACCACCAAGCTCGCCACCTCGGTCGCGGCCCTGTCGCTGATACCCGGCGACACCCGGCTCGCCACCCGGGTGGTCCGCGGCGCGCGCCCGGGCACCATCACCCTGGTCGGCGGCGGGGACCCGACGCTCACCGCGCTGCCCGCCGACCAGGTGCAGGTCGGTGGCCGGCCCGCCGACGCCGACACCGCCCCGGCCTCGCTGGAGGAGCTCGCCCGGCAGACCGCGGCCGCGCTCAAGGCGGCCGGCACCACCACGGTCGAGCTGGACTACGACCTGTCGCTCTACACCGGCAGCCCCCAGCACCAGAACCCCGACAACCAGAACATCGCCCTGGTCGTCCCGCTGATGGCGGACGAGGGAAGGGTGGATCCCAGGAGCCGCGAGGAGGCCCCGGACCGGGTCGCCGACCCGGCCGACGCGGCCTCCGCGACCTTCGCCACGATGCTCGCCGCCCAGGGTGTCACCGTCGACGGCAGGGCCAGACCGGCCGCCGCCCCGGCCGCCGCGGACGCCCCCGTCCTCGGCAAGGTCGAGTCGCCGACGGTCGCCCGGTTGGTGGAGCGCCTGCTGACCACCTCCGACAACCAGCTCGCGGAGGCGATGGCCCGTCAGGTCGCCCTGGCCGCGCACCAGCCGGCCAGCTTCGAGGGCGCGGCGGCCGCCGTCACCCAGCGGCTGGCCGAGCTCGGCGTCCCGACGGCCGGGGTGCTCCTCAACGACGGCAGCGGCCTGAACAAGGGCAACCAGATCCCGCCCGCCGTGCTGGTCCGGATCCTCGCCCTGGCCGCCTCCGACCAGCACCCGGCGCTGCGTCCGGTCCTCACCGGTCTCCCGGTGGCCGGCTTCACCGGCACCCTCGGCAAGCGCTACGGCGCAGGTTCCGGCGCCGCCGACGCGGCCGGCCTGATCCGGGCCAAGACCGGCACCCTCAGCGGCGTCAACACCCTCGCCGGAACCGTCGTCGACGCCGACGGCCGCCTCCTCGCCTTCGCCGTCATGACCCGCACCCCCGACACCGTCCCCGCCGACACCGTCCGCGCCGCCCTGGACCGCGTCGCCGCCCACCTCGCCTCCTGCGGCTGCCACTGACCAGCCGCGTGGAGGGCAACCGCCCTGCCCGTCGCGCCCGTTGACCCGCGGGGCCGCCCCGCCGGACCGGCCGCTGCGGTGATCGGCGCGGCTCGCGCGCGGGCGAGCCGGCGGCCCGGGGCGACTCCGTGGCCGGCGGCCCGCCCGCGCCTTCCCGGTGGCCCGGCGGCCGCGGTGCCGGTGGCCGCCCTTCTGCGTCGTGGCCCGCCCGGGCGGTGCTCGCCGCGCCCGGGGCCGCCGCCGTCGGCGGCGGGTTCGAGGGGCCCGGGGGCGGGCAGGGTGTTCGTAACGGGTGGCTGCCGTTGACGGTGGGGAACACGTACGGTGAGGGCATGACGAGCGCGAGTGGCGGGGCTGACATGGTCGACTGGAATCTCGCGGTCGCAACCGCGACCAGGCTGGTGCGGCCGGGGCCGGAGGTGAGCCGCGCGGAGGCGGCGGCGGTGGTCGCCGAGCTGCGCCGGCACGCGCTGGAGGCCGAGGAGCACGTGCGGGCGTTCACCGGTATGCGGTCGAGCAGTCTGGCCGCCGCCGCCGCGACGCCGGTGCTGGTGGTGGACCGCCCGGGGTGGGTGCGGGCGAACGTGGCAGGCTTCCGCACGGTCGTCCAGCCGCTGGTCGACAAGCTGCAGGCACGACGGGCGAGCAGCCCTGCCGCGGGCGTGCTCGGTGCCGTGGGGGAGAAGGCGACCGGGATCGAGGTCGGAGCGCTGCTGGCGTTCCTGGCGACGAAGGTGCTGGGCCAGTACGAGACCTTCGCCCCAGGCGAGCCCTCGCTGGAGGCGCCGGACAGCCCGGCGGCGCTGTTCGACAAGCCGCGGCTGGGGCCGGAGAGCCCCGGGCCGGGGCGGCTGCTGCTGGTGGCGCCGAACATCGTGCACGTCGAGCGCGAACTGGACGTCGACCCGTCGGACTTCCGGCTCTGGGTCTGCCTGCACGAGGAGACCCACCGGACGCAGTTCACCGCGGTGCCCTGGCTGCGCGACCACATCCAGTCCGAGGTGCAGTCCTTCCTGGCCGAGACGGACGTCGACCCGGGCGCGCTGCTGGAGCGGCTGCGCGACGCGGCGGGTTCGCTGGGGGCCGGGCTTCCGGGGGCGGGCAACCGGGAGGGCCGGGAGGGCGCCTCGGCGGGGAACCTGCTGGAGATCGTCCAGTCGCCCGCGCAGCGCGAGATCCTCGGCCGGCTGACGGCGGTGATGTCGCTGCTGGAGGGCCACGCGGACGTGGTGATGGACGGGGTCGGCCCGGCCGTGGTGCCGACGGTGGCGGAGATCCGGGAGAAGTTCCAGCAGCGCCGCGACCGCGGGGCGAACCGGCTGGACCTGGTGCTGCGCCGGCTGCTGGGCATGGACGCCAAGCTGCGGCAGTACCAGGACGGCGCGGTGTTCGTGCGGGCCGTGGTGGAGGAGGTCGGTATGGAGGGGTTCAACCGGGTGTGGACGTCCCCCAACACCCTGCCGACCAAGGACGAGATCCACGACCCGGCCGCCTGGGTCGCCCGGGTCGGCCGCTGAGGAAGCCTCCCGGGGGCCGCGGGCTGCCCCGGGTCGCCCCGGCGCCCCGGTCGGGCGATTCCGGCGCGCGGCGGGGCCGCTGCCGGTCGGTGGCGGTCAAACCCGCTCGTACGAGTGGTCCAATCGGGCAGATGGTGGGTGAAGATACGTTTCTCCATTCACCCGAACGTGGGACGGTGGTCGTACCGGTGGCGCGGGTGGCGTAGCGGGTCGCCGCTTTCTGCCACCATCTGTGAGCGCCCGGTAACGCGGCGCAATGCAGGTGCGCGGTCCCGGCCGCCCGCCGCAGTCCTGTCCCCCTCGTCGAGGAGTCGTCCGCCGTGGGCCCTCACCCCGCCGTCGCCGCGATACGCCTGGCCGTTCGCCGCACGCTCACCGACCTCGCCGCCGAGGCCGGCAACACCTTCACCGCGCCCGTGCGCGAGCCCCGCGAACGCCCGGCCGGGGCCCCGCTGGTTGGCGCCGCCGTCGGCACCACCCTCATCGGCAACGCCGCCCGCCACCCCTCCGGGCTGCCCCGCACCCCGGCCGCCCCCGGCTCGCCGCTGGTCCTGGTCGCCGTCAGCGGCGGCGCGGACTCGATGGCGCTGGCCATCGCCGCCGCCTTCGAGGCCCCCAAGATCGGCCTGCGGGTCGGCGCCGTGACCGTCGACCATGGCCTGCAGCCCGGTTCCGCCGACCGCGCCGCCCAGGTGGCCGAGCGGCTGCGCTCGCTGGGCCTGGACCCGGTCGAGGCCGTCCCGGTGCTGGTCGGCCGCTCCGGCGGTCCGGAGGCCGCCGCCCGGGACGCCCGCTACGCCGCGCTGGACGAGGCCGCCGAGCGCCACGGAGCGATCGCGGTGCTGCTCGGCCACACCCGGGACGACCAGGCCGAGACCGTGCTGCTGGGCCTGGCCCGCGGCTCCGGCTCGCGCTCGCTGGCCGGGATGCCCGCGCAGAAGGGGCGCTACCGCCGCCCGCTGCTGGAGCTCGACCGGGCGGCCACCCGGCAGGCCTGTTCCGCCCAGGCGATCCCGGTCTGGGACGACCCCCACAACTGTGATCCCGCCTACACCCGCTCCCGGGTCCGCCACGAGGTGCTGCCGGTGCTGGAGAAGCACCTGGGCGGCGGCGTGGTGGAGGCGCTCGCCCGTACCGCCCGGCTGTTCCGCGACGACGCCGACGCCCTGGACCAGTGGGCCTCCCTGGCGGAACGCGACCTCCGTACCGGCGAGGGCGCCCTGGACGCCGTGAAACTGGCCGAACTGCCGCCCGCCGTGCGCCGCCGGGTGCTGCGCCGGGCCGCGCTGCGCGCGGGCTGCCCGGCCGGGGACCTGTTCGCCCGGCACCTGGAGACGGTGGACCTGCTGGTCACCGGATGGCGCGGCCAGGGGCCGCTGCACCTACCCGGGGGCGTCGAGGCCACCCGTAGGTGTGGCACGCTGGTCTTTCGGCGGCAGGGCGACTGAGGGCGAGGCATGTCCCGGGGGAGCCGGCCGCCGGCCACACAGACCCCGAACGTTTGAGGACGTATCCCCGGTGGACCAGAACGACATGGGCGCTGACCTCGCGAAGGTGCTCATCAGCAAGGACGAGATCGACGCCAAGCTCCTGGAGCTGGCCGAGCGCATCGACCGGGACTACGCAGGCAAGGACCTGCTGATCGTCGGCGTCCTCAAGGGGGCCGTGATGGTCATGGCCGACCTCGCCCGCGCCCTGCACTCGCAGGTCACCATGGACTGGATGGCCGTCTCCTCGTACGGGATGGGCACCAAGTCCTCGGGTGTGGTGCGGATCCTGAAGGACCTGGACACCGACATCGCCGGCCGTGACGTCCTGATCGTCGAGGACATCATCGACTCGGGTCTGACGCTGTCCTGGCTGCTGGGCAACCTGGGCTCGCGCGGCCCGGCCTCGCTGGAGGTCTGCACCCTGCTCCGCAAGCCGGACGCGGCCAAGGTCGAGATCGACGTGAAGTACGTCGGTTTCGACATCCCGAACGAGTTCGTGGTGGGCTACGGCCTGGACTACGCGGAGAAGCTGCGTAACCTGCCCTTCATCGGCACCCTCGCCCCGCACGTCTACGGCGGCTGAGGGCCCCGTTCGGGCTACGGGCGGGAACAGTAGGTTGTTCCCGCCCGTTGGACGGGGGGACAAAGAAGCACAGCCGTGTCGCCGTGCTCCCGCCATCGGTGGGTGCGACTGCGGTACGGTCCAATAAACCGCTCTTCACATGAGCACCGACCGGATGCGCCGCGGCCCACAGCCACACGGCGCCGTTGAGTGGCAGGAGGGACGGGGCGGAAACGCCCCGCATGGATGGACGTCAAGCGATACTTCCGTGCGCCGATCATGTGGATCGTGCTGGCCGTCCTCGCCGTCATCGTACTGATGCAGGTCGTTTCGGACTCGAACGGCTACAAGACGGTGGACACCGGTCAGGTCGTCGCAGCGATCGACGCGCACAACGTCAAGTCGGCGCAGATCACCACCGGCGACTCGAACACGATCAAGATCCAGCTGAAGGACGGCGCCACGCTGTCCCCCGCCGGTACGGGCAAGGCCCCGTCCGGCAGCAAGTTCCAGGCCTCGTACATCGGTGACCAGGGCGTCGCGATCGCCGACAAGCTGCAGTCGCAGATGAACGACCGGAACAGCTCCCTCACCGAGGGCTACACCGTCAGTCCCGAGAAGCAGAGCACCTTCGTCAGCCTGCTGCTGTCGATGCTGCCGATCGTCATCATCGTCCTGGTCTTCCTGTTCCTGATGAACCAGATGCAGGGCGGCGGCTCGCGGGTCATGCAGTTCGGCAAGTCCAAGGCCAAGCTGCTCACCAAGGACACCCCGAAGACCACCTTCGCCGACGTCGCCGGCGCCGACGAGGCGGTCGAGGAACTCCACGAGATCAAGGAGTTCCTGCAGGAGCCGGCCAAGTTCCAGGCCGTCGGTGCCAAGATCCCCAAGGGCGTGCTGCTCTACGGCCCGCCCGGTACCGGCAAGACCCTGCTGGCGCGTGCCGTCGCGGGCGAGGCCGGGGTGCCGTTCTACTCGATCTCCGGTTCCGACTTCGTCGAGATGTTCGTCGGTGTCGGCGCCAGCCGCGTCCGCGACCTGTTCGAGCAGGCCAAGGCGAACGCCCCGGCGATCGTCTTCGTCGACGAGATCGACGCCGTCGGCCGGCACCGCGGTGCGGGCCTCGGCGGCGGCCACGACGAGCGCGAGCAGACCCTCAACCAGCTGCTGGTCGAGATGGACGGCTTCGACGTCAAGGGCGGCGTGATCCTGATCGCCGCGACCAACCGCCCCGACATCCTGGACCCGGCGCTGCTGCGCCCGGGCCGCTTCGACCGCCAGATCGCGGTGGAGCGCCCCGACCTCCAGGGCCGTCTGGACATCCTCAAGGTGCACCAGAAGGGCAAGCCGATCGCGCCCGACGTCGACATGTCGGCCGTCGCCAAGCGCACCCCCGGCTTCACCGGCGCCGACCTGTCGAACGTGCTCAACGAGGCCGCGCTGCTGACCGCACGCTCGGACAAGAAGCTGATCGACAACGGCATCCTGGACGAGGCGATCGACCGCGTCGTGGCCGGTCCGCAGAAGCGCACGCGGATCATGTCCGACAAGGAGAAGAAGATCACCGCGTACCACGAGGGCGGTCACGCCCTGGTCGCGGCGGCCTGCCAGTACAGCGACCCGGTGCACAAGATCACCATCCTGTCCCGCGGTCGGGCGCTCGGCTACACCATGGTGCTGCCGGACGAGGACAAGTACTCCACCACCCGCAACGAGATGCTCGACCAGCTGGCCTACATGCTGGGCGGGCGCGCGGCGGAGGAGCTGGTCTTCCACGACCCGACCACCGGCGCCTCGAACGACATCGAGAAGGCCACCGCCACGGCGCGGGCCATGGTCACCCAGTACGGCATGACCGAGCGCCTCGGTGCGATCAAGTTCGGCACCGACAACTCGGAGCCGTTCCTGGGCCGCGAGATGGGCCACCAGCGCGACTACTCGGAAGAGGTCGCCGGGCTGGTCGACGAAGAGGTCAAGAAGCTCATCGAGAGCGCGCACAACGAGGCCTGGGAGATCCTGGTCGAGAACCGCGACGTGCTCGACAACCTGGTCCTGGAGCTCCTGGAGAAGGAGACCCTGAACAAGGAGCAGATCGCCGAGATCTTCGCCCCGGTCGTCAAGCGCCCGGCCCGGCCGGCCTGGACGGGCTCCGCCCGCCGCACGCCGTCCACCCGGCCGCCGGTGCAGTCGCCGAAGGAGCTGGCGCTCACCAACGGCGCCGCCGCCTCCGACACCGCTCCGGTGGACATCGTGAAGCTCCCGCCGCTGCCGGCCTCCGAGCCGCCCGTGGAGGGCTGACCGGGGCCTCCCCGCAGGCACTCCCCGTAGGGAATGGTTGCCGCGTCACCAGGGTTTGTACCCTGGAGGCGCGGCATCCGTGCTGTTCCCCAGAGTCTTCCCACGAGTAAGCGAGGCCCGCATGATCGACCCGGTGACGCTCGACGGTCCGCCCGCCGTCGGGACCTTCGACCAGAAGCGGGCCGAGAACGCCATTCGCGAGCTGCTGCTCGCCGTCGGGGAGGACCCGGACCGCGAGGGCCTGCTGGAGACCCCGGCCCGGGTCGCGCGGGCGTACAAGGAGATATTCGCGGGCCTGTGGCAGGAGCCCGAGGACGTCCTGACCACCACCTTCGACCTCGGCCACGACGAGATGGTACTGGTCAAGGACATCGAGCTGACCTCGGTCTGCGAGCACCACCTGGTGCCCTTCCGCGGCGTCGCGCACGTCGGGTACATCCCGTCCACCAGCGGCAAGATCACCGGGCTGTCCAAGCTCGCCCGGCTGGTCGACGTCTACGCCCGCCGCCCGCAGGTGCAGGAGCGGCTGACCAGCCAGGTGGCCGACGCGCTGATGCGGATCCTGGAGCCGCGCGGGGCGATCGTCGTGATCGAGTGCGAGCACATGTGCATGTCGATGCGCGGCATCCGCAAGCCCGGCGCCAAGACCTTCACCTCCTGCGTGCGCGGCCAGCTGCGCGACCCGGCTACCCGGGCCGAGGCGATGAGCCTCATCATCGGTCGCTGAAGAAGGGGTCGGACGGCAAGGGCTCAGGGCACCTCGTGCTCCGCGTGCGGCGGAGCCGGGGTGCCCAGTGCGTTGCGGCGCTCCGGCACCCGCAGCGTGACCATCCGGCGCCAGCCGAAGACCCGGTCGTACAGGTGGGGGGCGTGCACCCCGAGGGTGACCGCACGGCGCCTCCTGCGCGGATCCGGGGCGGCGCCCGCCGGGGGCGGACGGGCGGTCGCGATACTTCCCCCCTCGCCGCGGGCCGGACGGGACCGGCCGGCGGGTCATCACTCGGACGCGCCGGCCCCTCGCCCGTCACCCCAGGTGGGAGCCCAGCCACTCCAGCGAGGCGGGCAGCTCCTTGGTCCAGCTGTCGAAGTTGTGCCCGCCGTCGTCCAGGTACAGCGACTCCACCTTGAACCGGGGATTGGCCGCCGCGGCCTGGGTGGCCTGGTCGACGAACTGGACGGTCTGCGGGTAGTCCGCCTCCTTGCGGGTGGAGACCACCAGCAGGTTGAGCGGCGGGGCCGGGAGGTTCTGCAGCCGCCAGCCGAGGTCGTGCTGCTGCGTGAGCGCCTTGTCGCCGTTGAAGAGGTCGCCGCCGGTGTACTGGTCCTGGCGCACCGTGAAGTCGCCGTGCAGGCCGGCGGCGTTCCCGTAGACGTCCGGGAAGCGCATCGACAGGCGCATCGCGCAGCTGCCGCCGGTGGAGTAGCCGAACAGACCCCAGGAGCCGGCCGAGCGGCCGAGCCGGTACGCGCTGTGCAGCGCCTCGGGCACGTCCTTGACGAACCAGGTCTCGGTGCGCGGCCCGCCGGGGACGTCCACGCACTCGGTGTCCCGGGCGGGGACCACCGCCGGGCGGGCCAGGACCAGGACGGTCGGCGGCATCTTGCCGGAGTGCTGCAGCTCGACCGCGGTCTGCACCAGCGGCAGTTCCTTGAGCAGGTTCAGCGTGGTGCCCGGGAAGCCGGCCAGGGCCAGGACGACGGGGAAGCGGACCAGGGCGAACTTCGGGTCGAAGTACTCGGGCGGTAGGTAGACGAACATCTGGTCGGAGAAGCCGGTCTCCTTGCCGTTGACCCGGACCGACTCGATCTTCCCGACCTCCTCCGGCGCGCCCTTGGGCAGGTTGGAGACGCCCTCCAGACCGCCCTCGTTGGTCGGCTGGACCAGCTGGTCGGAGACCGGCGTGCCGCCCTTGTGGTTCTCGTTGCTGGTCAGTGCCAGTTTCGCGCCACCGGGGTTGAGCAGGTCGTCCCACGAGGTGTAGAACCCGAAGGAGTTGTTCACCGACAGCGCCAGCACCGCGAGGATCGAGACTTGAACGACTGTCAGCAGGCCGATCCGGCCGAGTACCGGGAGCGGACGCTGTCTGGCCAGCCGCGGCCAGACCCACAGCGTGGTGACCAGGGCGACCACTCCCAGTGCGAGCAGCGAGTTCACCAGCGCTTCGCTGGTCAGTTCCATGCCGTCGGCCTTCCGGTGGGACGCTGTCGGTGCAGGCTTCATCGTCTGGCGGTCCGTCAGGTCGGGCCACCGCAGCTAGGCTGTCCGGGCGCCCGGGCCGGCACGGGAGGGCGGGGGGAGACCAGGGGCAACCGGCGCCCTAGAATGCGGCGTCCACCGTACGTAACGCGTACCGGAGGGTCCTGTCCCGCCACGCGGCGGCGGGCCCACGGCTCCCACCCCCGGCTCAACCCGCAGCGCGCCCACGGCCCCGGATTACCGTCCTTTTCCGGGTCCTTGGTATGCGCATTGCCTGATGAAGGAATAGGCATGAAGGTCCATCACACGTGCTCCCCCGGAGTGAACGGACACCGCACCGCAGCCTCTACGCTGAGCTTCCATGAGCGTTCCCGTGTCCGTTGAGCCGAGCCCCGAGCAGCCGCCGCGCCGTCGGCGCGGCCTGCAGACGCTGCGCAACCAGGCGGCCGCCGTCCCGAGGGCCTGGCTCCCCGGCGCGGTCGGCTACGCCTGTCTGCTGATCGGGCTGGTGGACATCGCCAGCGCGGTGTTCCCCAAGCTCCGGCACACCAAGATGCACACCTTCGCCGGGCAGCTGCCGGGCGGCACCACCAGCCTGGCCGCGGTCGGCACGCTGATGGTCGGCATCCTGCTGGTTCCGCTGGCGCACGCGCTGCGCCGGCGCAAGCGGCGGGCCTGGCGCGCGGTCTGCGTGCTGCTGCCGCTGAGCGCCGCGCTGCACATCGTGCGCTGGCACCAGGTCGGCCCGGCGGTCGTCTCGCTGCTGGTCTTCGCCGTGATGCTGGTGCACCAGCGCGAGTTCTACGCCAAGGCCGACCCGCGCACCCGCTGGGTCGCGGTGGTCAACCTGGTCGTGATGGGCACCCTCAGCGTGCTGCTCGGCCTGCTGATCGTGAGCACCCGGACCAGGTACGAGGTCGGACACCCGGCCCTGCTGGAGCGGCTGCAGCACGTCGGATACGGCCTCTTCGGCTTCGAGGGGCCGGTCCGCTACAACAACGAGCGGATGTCCGACCTGGTCGCCTACCTGCTCGGCGGCCTGGGCCTGCTGACCGCCTTCACCACCGCCTACCTCGCGCTGCGCCCGGGCAAGCCCAAGCCGGAGCTCACCGCCGAGGACGAGGAGAAGGTCCGCGAGCTGCTCAAGCGGCACGGCGAGCGCGACTCGCTCGGCTACTTCGCGCTGCGCCGGGACAAGAGCGTGCTGTTCTCGCCCACCGGCAAGGCCGCGATCTCCTACCGGGTGGTCTCCGGTGTGATGCTCGCCTCCGGCGACCCGGTCGGCGACGTCGAGGCCTGGCCCGGCGCGATCAAGGTGTTCATGGCCGAGGCCCGCGAGCACGCCTGGGTGCCGGCCGTGATGGGCTGCAGCGAGGTCGGCGGCGAGGTCTGGACCCGCGAGGCGGGCCTGGACGCGCTGGAGCTGGGCGACGAGGCGATCGTCGACACCAGCACCTTCTCGCTCTCCGGCCGGGCCATGCGCAACGTCCGCCAGATGGTCAAGCGGATCGAGCGCAACGGGTACTCCTGCAAGGTGCGCCGGGTCTCCGAGCTGAGCGTCGAGGAGAAGTTCCGGATCGCCGACGCCGCCGCCCGCTGGCGCGGCACCGACACCGAGCGCGGCTTCTCGATGGCCCTGGGCCGCTTCGGCGACCCGCTGGACGACGACTGCGTGGTGGTCACCGCCCACAAGGCCCCGGAGGAGGGCGAGAGCGGGGACGACCTGAAGGCCGTGCTGCACTTCGTGCCCTGGGGGCCGGACGGCATCTCGCTGGAGCTGATGCGCCGCGACCGCGCCGCCGACCCGGGCCTGAACGAGCTGTTGATCGTCGCCGCCCTCCAGGAGGTCGGCGCCCTGGGCATCCGCCGGGTGTCGCTCAACTTCGCGATGTTCCGCTCGGCGCTGGCCCGCGGAGAGCGGATCGGCGCCGGCCCGGTGCTGCGCGCCTGGCGCGGACTGCTGGTGTTCCTGTCGCGCTGGTTCCAGATCGAGTCGCTGTACAAGTTCAACGCCAAGTTCCAGCCGGAGTGGGAGCCGCGCTTCCTGGTCTTCCCGAGCACCCGGGACCTGCCCCGGATCGGCTTCGCCGCGATGCAGGCGGAGGCCTTCATCACCCTCGGCATGCCGCGCTTCGGCCGCAAGCGCCAGCGCGAGGGCCTGATGCCCGTGCCGTCGACCCGCGAGGTCGGCGAGGCCGCCTGAGGCACCCCGACACCCTCCGGGGCCCCCCCCCCCCAAAAACGCCGCGGGGGCCCGGGCGGGAAATGGGGGGTAGGGGGCGCCCCCGGCGCAACCAACGAAATC
>NZ_JBHWDU010000001.1:53542-77554 GCF_042734825.1 Kitasatospora sp. NPDC059648
GCCCCCCCGCGGGTGGGGCGCGGCCCCGTCCCCCCCCCCCACCCCCCCGGGGCCCCCCCCCGACAACCCCGGGGGGGGGCCCCGTTCGATAATGGGGGCATGAGCGAGCGCAGCGAGCGAACCATCGGAAGGCGCGCGTGGGCGGATGCCCTCGCCGAGCGGAGCGGGGCGGGCGCATGAGCGGTTCGCCGTCCTTCTCGTTGCCGGCCGGACTGCCGCGCCTCGGCCGCTGCGCCGTGATGGGCGTGGTCAACGTCACGCCCGACTCCTTCTCGGACGGCGGGATGTGGTTCGACCCCGCCAAGGCGATCGCCCACGGGCTGGCCCTGCGGGCCCGCGGCGCGGACCTGGTGGACGTGGGCGGCGAGTCCACCCGGCCCGGGACCCAGCGGGTGCCCGAGGACGAGGAGCTGCGCCGGGTGCTGCCGGTGGTCCGCGAGCTGGCCGCCGCCGGGGTGGTGGTGTCCGTCGACACCATGCGGGCCTCGGTCGCCGAGCGGGCCGTCGAGGCCGGCGCCGCGATCGTCAACGACGTCTCCGGCGGCCTCGCCGACCCGGCGATGGCCCGGGTCGTCGCCGAGACCGGCGCGCCCTTCGTGGTCATGCACTGGCGCGGACAGTCCGCCGACATGGACCGGCTGGCCGTCTACCAGGACGTCGTACGGGACGTGGTCGCCGAGCTGACCGGGCGGATGGAGGCGCTGCTGGCCGCCGGGGTCAAGGAGGACCAGCTGGTCCTCGACCCGGGGCTCGGCTTCGCCAAGACCGCCGAGCACAACTGGGCGCTGCTCGGCCGGCTGGACGCGCTCACCGCGCTCGGCCGTCCCGTCCTCGTCGCGGCTTCGCGCAAGCGGTTCCTGGGTACGCTGCTCGCCGACCCGGAAACCGGGGAACTGCGACCGGCCCGCGAGCGGGACGACGCGACCGCCGCGGTCTCGGTGCTCTCGGCCCAGGCCGGAGCCTGGGCGGTACGGGTGCACGACGTGTCCGGTACGGCGGACGCCGTCCGCGTGGTCGCGGCCTGGCAGCGCGCGGCGCGGCTGGGGTGAGGGAGGGTCTGTGACAGGTGACGGCAGGTTGAGCGGCGGGACGGCCGGAAGGGCCCGGGAGGTGGACCTGGAGGCGGTGCTCGCGGCGAACCGGGCGTTCTACGAAGCGCTTGAGCGGGGGGACGTCGAGGCCGTCGAGGAGGCCTGGCTGGGGCCCGAGTACGCCGACGACAAGGGCGGCGTGGTCTGCGTGCACCCCGGCTGGCCGGTGCTGCGCGGGCGGGCCCAGGTGACCCGCTCGTACATGCTGATCATGATGAACACGGAGTACATCCAGTTCTTCCTGACCGATGTCGAGGCCGAGGTCCACGCCGATGTGGCCCTTGTCACGTGCACCGAGAACATCCTCTCCGGCGGTGAGGCGGAGGAGGAGGGGGAACTCGGACCGCTGGTCGGCGGAAAGGTCGTGTCGAGCAATCTGTTCCGTCGCACCCCGGCCGGGTGGAAGCTCTGGTCGCACCACGGTTCACCCGTTCTGACCAGCGGCGACGAGGACGACGAGGACTGATTCCGGGGCTGCGGAAAACCTCTGCCGGACGGTTGCCGGGGAATTTCCGAGTGGTCACCGAACGTTCACGTCAATCGCCATTCCGGCGCGCGTGGCGACGGTTCGTGCCGGGTAGGACGGTCAGGCGTTGTC
Organism: Kitasatospora sp. NPDC059648; assembly: GCF_042734825.1. Lineage (NCBI taxonomy): Bacteria > Bacillati > Actinomycetota > Actinomycetes > Kitasatosporales > Streptomycetaceae > Kitasatospora > Kitasatospora sp. NPDC059648. The sequence goes on from NZ_JBHWDU010000001.1 coordinate 55,232, forward strand.
CGCGCTCGCGGGTAGATTCGAAACGGAGTGGCGGGCGTGCTGCCCGCCTTCGCCCTGCCCGTCCATGCCTTTCTCCGGGCGGGGTCCGTCCGACTGGGAGCAGTGATTCGTTTGCTGGACCGCGTCACCCTGCGGGGGCTGCGAGCCCGGGGCCACCACGGCGTCTTCGAGCGCGAGCGCGTCGAGGGCCAGACCTTCGTGGTCGATCTCGTGCTGTACCTGGACACCCGCCCCGCCGCGTCCGGAGACGACCTCACCCGCACCGCGCACTACGGCATCGTGGCCGAGGAGGTCACCGCGATCATCGCCGGGGAACCGGTCGACCTGATCGAGACCCTGGCGCAGCGGATCGCCGACCAGTGCCTCAAGCACGACGCGGTCGAGGAGGTCGAGGTCACCGTGCACAAGCCGGACGCCCCGATCGCCGTGCCGTTCGACGACGTGACCGTGACCATCCACCGGGGCCGCGCATGACCCCCACCGCGCGCCTGGTTTCCGATGCAGAGGGACTTCTTCGATGAACAGCAGTGACCCGATCGCCGAGCCGAACGCGTTCGACCTGGAGAGCCGGGTGGACTCCGCCGACACCACGCTGCACAGCCAGCGTTGTGCGGTGATCGCGCTCGGGAGCAACCTGGGCAACCGGCTGGACACCCTCCAGGGTGCCGTCGACGCGCTCGCCGACACCCCCGGGCTGAAGATCAAGGCCGTCTCGGCGGTCTACGAGACCGAGGCCGTCGGCGGCCCGGAGGAACAGCCCAACTACTACAACGCGGTCGTGGTGCTGCGCACCTCGCTGCCCCCGCGGGACCTGCTGGAGCGCGGCAACGCGATCGAGGACGCCTTCGGCCGGGTCCGGGAGGTCCGCTGGGGTGCGCGCACCCTGGACGTCGACATCCTGGCCTACGAGGGCGTGGTCAGCGAGGACCCGCAGCTGCTGCTGCCGCACCCGCGGTCGCACGAGCGGGCCTTCGTGCTGGCCCCGTGGCTGGATGCCCAGCCGGAGGCCGAGGTGCCCGGGCACGGGCAGGTCGCCGCGCTGCTGGCGGCGCTCGGCGGCCCGGACGCGCAGGGCGTGAAGCGGCGCGACGACATCCGGCTGACGCTGCCGGAGTGACGCCGGAAGCGGCGCCGGGAAGGACGGCGCGCGGCCGGTCGGCCGAACGGGTCGGGGAACTCGGCCGGGGGGCCCGGCCGTACGAGTAGATGTCCGCCCGTCCGGTCCCGGTACGGTGGCCTGACGCCGCCGTTCCGGGCCACCGGGCGGGCGGTCGGCTCTGGACCCCGGGAAGGACCTCCTCCGCGTGAAGCTGCTTCGCCTCCGCCTGCTGATCGGCATCACCGCCGCGACGACGGCGCTGTCCTGGGCCGGCTCCAAGCTCTGGGCCTCCCTGGACACGCTGCCGGCCGTGCCCGCCGCGGCGCCGGTGGTGCTGGCGGCGGTGGCGGTGATCCTGCTGGCGACGGCGATCTCGCTGCGGTCCCGGCTGAAGGCGGTGCGCGAGCGGCAGCCCGGCGCGAAGCGGGTCGACCCGCTGCTGGCGGCCCGGGCGGTGGTGCTCGGACAGGCCAGCGCGCTGGTCTCCTCGGTGGTCACCGGCATCTACGCGGGGGCCGGGATCTACCTGCTCGGCGAGCTGGACGTGTCGGCCCGCAAGGACCAGGCGGTCACCGCCGGGCTCGCGGTGCTGGCGGGGGCGGCGGTGATCGCGGCGGCGCTCTGGGTGCAGCACGTGTGCAAGCTGCCGGAGAACCACGACGACCCCAGCGGCCCGGCGGCCTCGCACCACTGACGGGCCGCCCCGACCGCACCGGATCGTGCCGGATCGCGTCGCACGTCGCTGAACAGGGCTTTTTTCGTGATCTTGAGTGAAAAGCCGGGCACTTGCGGTAAAAACTGCGCACTGTCAAGGGCTGAAGGGGACCCTGGGCTGACACGCCCCCAATTCGCACGCTAGTTTCTTGGCATGTCTCGCGGACGCCACCGTCATTCCTCCGTCCTCGGCCGGGTCTTTCCCCCCACCGCCGCCGGCGTACTGCTGGTCGCCGCACTGGCCGCTCTGCTTTTCAGTCAGGACACCATCCTGGTGCGCTCGGTGGGGATCGCCGCACTGATCGCCACCCTCGGCTTCGCCGTGCTGCTGCGCCAGCGGGACAAGGCGGCCCGGGCGGCCGCCGAGATGTCCGCCGCGCAGCGGATGCGGGCCGAGGAGCGGTTCGAGGAGCAGCTCGCCGAGGCCGAGTACGCGGCCGAGGTCGCCGAGGAGCGGGCCACCCGGTTCGGGCGGCGGCTGACGGCGGAGAAGTCGCGGCTGGCCAAGGCCGAGACCGAGATCGCCCGGCTGCTGCGGGAGCGGGCCGTCGCCGTGGCCGAACAGGCGCTCAAGGAGGCCGAGGCGGCCCAGCTGGCGCTCGCCGCGAGCCGCCCCAAGTACCCGGCCAGCCCGGCCGCGTTCGTCCGCGCCGCGTCCGTGCTGCGGCTGCTGGAGCGGCGGGCCGCCGAGCAGGAGGCGCTGCGGGAGCGTACGGCGGGAGCGGAGGTCGCGCTGCGGACGCCCGCGACGGAGTCGTCGATCGTCACGGCTGCCCCGGCTGCCCCGGCTGCCCCGGCTGCTCCTGCCGCGACCGTCGCGCCCGTCCCGTCGGCCGTGTCGGCGCCCAAGCCGGTCGCCGTGCCGGCTCCGGTGGCGCCCTCGGTGCCCACTCCGGCGCAGGCGCCGACGGCCGAGGCCTCCCCGGTCGGGGCCCCGGCCGGCCGGACGCCGGTGCAGCCCGCGCCGCTGCGCCCGGCGCTGACCGCGACGGTGGGTCAGCTCGGCGGGGCGCCGCTCGCTCCGGCCGTCGTGCCGGCGCCGGTGGAGCGGCAGCGGCCGCGTCCGGCGCAGTCCGCGCAGACCCGTGGACCGGGCTTCAGCTTCTTCGGCCGCGGTACGGGCGCGGCGGTCCGGGCGGCCGTTCCGGCACCGGCGGTGGGCAGCGTCGCCGAGCTGGGGGAGCGCGCGGACCTGGCGGACGTGGTGGGCGACGAGGCGGTCGCGGCCAAGGCGAAGGCCGAGGCCCAGCGGGCCCGGGAGGCGCAGGAGGCCCGGGAGGTCCTGGGCGGCGACCCCGAGGCCCGGCCCGAGCAGTCGGCAGGCTCCGGGGGCGCGGAGCAGGGCGGGCCGGCCGTGGTCGACCTGACGCCCGAGGACGAGACCGAGCTGATCGAGCTGCCGGAGCTGCGCGCCTCGCGCTGAGCACCGCGGACGGAAACACCGCGGCGCGGGAAGTCGGACGGATCGACTTCCCGCGCCGCGGCGTTGCGGGCCCTGCTGCGTCAGATCTGGACGCCGAAGTCCTGGGCGATGCCGGCCAGGCCGGAGGCGTAGCCCTGGCCGACGGCGCGGAACTTCCACTCGCCGTTGTTGCGGTAGAGCTCGCCGAAGATCATCGCAGTCTCGGTGGCGGCGTCCTCGGAGAGGTCGTAGCGGGCGATCTCGGCGCCGCCGGCCGCGTTCACCACGCGGATGTAGGCGTTGCGGACCTGGCCGAAGTTCTGGCCGCGGGCGACGCCGTCGTAGATGGTGACCGGGAAGGTGATCTTGGCGGCCTCGGCGGGCAGGCCGGACAGGTTGACGTTGATCGACTCGTCGTCGCCGACGCCCTCGCCGGTCCGGTTGTCACCGGTGTGCACCACGGTGTTGTCCGGGGTGCTGGTGTTGTTGAAGAACACGAAGTGCGCGTTGGACAGCACCTTGCCGTCCGCGTTCAGGACGATCGCGCTGGCGTCGAGGTCGAATTCGGCGCCGGTCGTGGTGCGGACGTCCCAGCCCAGCCCGATGCTGACCGCGGACAGGCCGGGGGCCTCCTTGGTCAGCGAGACGTTGCCACCCTTGGAGAGGCTCACTGGCATGGCGATTGCAGTCCCTTCGTTCGCTTTTCCCGGGACAACGCAATACTCCGGCGGCTTGGTTCCGTGGATCCCGTGAATTCTTCGTGAGGTGTCAAACCCGGGCAAAGGACTGGCAAAGTGAGTGCCGGGGTGCTCGGTTCCGGGCGTCAGACCCGGGGGAAGCGGCCCTGCAGCGTCCAGATGTTCGGGTTGTCGGCCAGGTCGGGGTGCATGTCGAACAGGTCGGCGAGGGTGTCCTGGAGGAAGTCCCGGGCCTCGCGCCGCAGCTCGCTGTGCCGGACCACGGCGGGCGGCTCGTCCCGCAGCCAGGTCGCGGTGATCTCGACCCAGTTGAAGCGGCGGGCGAAGCGCAGCAGCTCGGTGTTCTGGGTGAAGTCGAGGTCGGCGGTCTGCACCCGGGCGGCCCGCGAGCCGTCCGGGTCGCGGTCGAGCTGCTCGACGATGTCGCACAGCGCCCAGGCGAAGTCCAGCACGGGCACCCAGCCCCAGCGGGTGGAGAGCTCGGCGCCCTCGGCGTCCAGGTAGACGTCGCCGCAGAACAGGTCGTACCGCAGCGAGCGCACGGGGGCGGTGCGGTAGTCCGTCTGCGGGGGGTCGGGGAAGCGGTTGGAAAGGGAGTAGCCGAGCTCGATCACGTAGGCCATTGTCGGGGCTCGGGGCGGATCACGGATAACCGGGTGACCGGGCGGGGGCCGCGCGGGATGATGGGCCCATGTCCGAGCCCATCCGCGTACGGGGGTCGGTGGTCGTCCCCGACGCCGAGCTCGTCTGGCGCTTCTCGCGTTCCTCCGGCCCCGGCGGCCAGCACGTCAACACCTCCGACTCCAAGGTCGAGCTGCGCTACGACGTGGCCGCCTCGAAGGCGCTGCCCGACGTGTGGCGCACGCGCGCCCTGGAGCGGCTGGCGCACCGGCTGGTGGACGGCCGGGTGCTGGTGGTCCAGGCCTCGGAGTTCCGTTCGCAGTGGCGCAACCGGGAGGCGGCCGCGGCCCGGCTGGCGGCGGTGCTGAGCGAGGCGTGCGCGCCTCCGCCGAAGGCCCGCCGGGCGACTCGGCCGAGCCGGGGGATGGTCGAGCGGCGGCTGAGCAACAAGCGGCACCGCTCCGAGCTGAAGCAGGGGCGGCGGTCGCCGCGCGGCGAGTAGCCCGGCCGGTGGACCGGGCCCGGCCTCAGCCCAGGGTGCGGTAGCCGCCGCGGAAGTAGAGCAGCGGCCGGCCGCCGGGGGTGGGGACGGTGGCCTCCAGGACGCGGCCGACCAGCAGCAGGTGGTCGCCCGCGGGTATCCGCTGTTCGGTGCGGCACTCGACGGTGGCCAGCGCGCCCTCGACCAGCGGGGCGCCGGTGTGCGCGCCGCGGCGGTGCGGGGTGTCCGCGAACAGCAGCCGGTCGCTGAGCCGGCCCTTCATGGCGAAGCGGGAGCCGAGCGCCTTCTGCCCCTCGGCGAGCACCGAGACCGCCCAGGTGTCGTTCCGGGAGAGCACCTCGTCCATCCGGGAGTCCTCGCGGACCGAGATCAGCACCAGCGGCGGGTCCAGCGACACCGAGAGGAAGGACGTGGCGGTCATGCCGACGTCCTCGCCGTCCTCCTCGTCGTGGACGGTCACCAGGCTCACACCGGCGGCGAGCTGGGAGAGTGCTGCCCGGAACTCGTCGGGCGTGGCGTGGGGGGCAGCTTCGGGCTGCGGGGACGGGTACACGTACCGCACGGTAGTCGTCGCTCGCCGGAAACGGCATCGGGCCGTGGTCGTAGGACCACCGGGGGAGGGCCCGTTCCGGTCGTGGGGCGCTCACCCCCAGGAGTGAAGCGGGTGGAGCGGCGGGTGCATCGGGCTTCAGTGCGCGGCTGATGCGGTCGACCACGAGAAATGTTCCGATAGCGCTTTATGTCCCCTATGGGGCGGATGAACTGATTAAGGGCGCATTAGTGTCGTGTGATTTAAGTCACAAGTGGTGGCCTATTGCTGACCGAGCGTGCCGAACGTTGTGCTCCCTGTGATTCAGTTCTTCTGGCAATCGGACGATAACCAATCAAGAACTATCCGAAGCAGCCGGGGAGCCCCCGCATGGAAGCCGAGTCGGAGCCGTACGTCCGTCTCGCGACCCTCCGCACCTTGCACCGGGTCGTGGCGGACCTCAACGCTGCCCGCAGCCTGGCGGGCACGCTGCAGGCCGTCGTCGAGGGCGCGGTGCACGGACTCGGCTTCGACGCCGCCGCGGTCAGCCTGGTGCGGCCGGACGGCGACCTCGTGGTGGCGGCCGTCTGGGAGCTGGAGGAGAGTCCGATGGGCGGGCCCTCGGTGCTGCTCGGCCAGGTCGGATCGCGGGAGTCCTGGGACCGGCTGCTCGGCGTCAGCGACCACTGGGGCACCCTGCGCTTCCTGCCGTACGACCGCGGCTGGGCCGTCGCCAGCGACATCCCGCGCTGGATCGGGGACGGCCCGCTGCCCGTCTACGCCAACGACTGGCACCCCGCCGACGGGCTGCTCGCCCCGATGTACAGCGCCGGCGGCGACCTGCTCGGCGTCCTCTCGGTGGACCGCCCGCGCAGCGGGAAGCGGCCCGGGGCGTGGACCCGCGAGGCGCTGGAGATGTTCTCGCTGCAGGCCTCCATCGCGATCGGCAACGCCCGGCTGCGGGCCGAGATGCAGCGTGCGCTGGCCCGGCTGGAGAAGGAGCAGCAGGCCCTGCGGGCCAGCGAGGAGAGCTTCCGGCAGGCCTTCGAGTACGCCCCCAGCGGGATGGCCATCACCGAGCTGCACGGCGCCGGGCGCGGCCAGCTGACCAGGGTCAACGACGCGCTGTGCCGACTGCTCGGCCGCCCCCGCGCGGTGCTGCGCCAGCAGAGCTTCGCCGACCTGGTCCACCCCGAGGACCGCGCGCTGTTGGAACGCACCAGCGCCGAGAGCGGCCGGGCCGAACTGCGGCTCTCCCGGCGGGACGGCGGCTACCAGTGGGTCTGCCTGCGCAACTCGATCGTGGCGGACGCGGCCGAGGGCCCCAGCTTCCTGCTCACCCACGTCGAGGACATCGAGGACCGCAAGCGCCACGAACTCCAGCTCGCCCACCGGGCCAGCCACGACGCGCTGACCGGTCTGCCCAACGGCGCCGAGCTCAAGGCCCGGCTGGCCCGTCGGCTCTGCGCCGAGCCCCAGCCGGTCGGCGCCGCCAAGTCCGGGGAGGCCGGCTACCCGCAGCCCTACGGCTACCCGGCCGACTCGTACAGCGCGCACACCGCGTACGAGGGACTGGAGGGCGTGGACCCGTACGCCGGGCCGGTGCACGGATACGGGTCGGTCGAGGGCGGTCCGCCGCCCGGGCTCGGCGCGGGCTACGGGGAGCACGTGCACGCCGTGGTCCCGGCCGAGTACGGGCCGGGCGGCGACGCCTGGTCCGCGCCGTTCCGTTCCGGCGCGGCCGCGTCGGTGGACAAGGGGCTCGCGGTGCTCTTCTGCGACCTGGACGGCTTCAAGTCGATCAACGACCGGTTCGGGCACAACGCGGGCGACTCGGTGCTGGTCGAGGTGGCCCGCCGGCTGAGCGGGGCGGTCCGGGACGGTGACACGGTGGCCCGGCTGGGCGGCGACGAGTTCGTGGTGCTGGCGGACGGGATCGGCCGCGAGGAGGCCAAGGACCTCGCCCACCGGCTGCGCAACGCGATCATCCCGCCGATGCGGATCGACGGCCGGGCGATGCGGGTCGGGGTGAGCCTCGGGATCGGCTGGGCCGGCTGCGGGATGAGCATCGAGGAGGTGCTGCACACCGCGGACGAGCGGATGTACGACGAGAAGCGGGCCCGGGGCGGCGCGGTGCGGGGCGCGCGGGGCGAGCGCTCGCACCGGCGCGCGGGCTGACGGCGGCCGCCGGGCGCAGACGGGTCGGTCGGGCGCCGACCAATCGGGGGACGCGCAGTTACCCACGCGTTGTCAAGGGGTCTTTTCCCGCTGTCAGGTGCGGCAGGTAGGGTGCGCGGTACGACAGCGTCCATGATCTGCGCCGCCCGCAGCGCGGCGGCGCGCACCGGATGGGGGAACAGACCACCGTGACGACCGCCGGCGACAACGGAGTGCCCGAGGGCCAGGGGGGCGGTGCCCCACAGGACGACGACCCGTTCGGCTACCTCTACCGCCCGGCCGACGGCTCCACCGGGCAGCCGGCCGAGCCGCAGCAGGGAGTTCCCCGGACGCCGTACAGCCGGCCGATGGAGGTCGGGCGGGCGCAGTACGGCCCGCCGCGCTCCCAGCAGCCGTACGGCCAGCCCGGTGCGGTGCAGCAGCCGTACGGCCAGCAGGGGTTGCCGCAGCAGGGGATGCCGCCGCAGGGCCCCTACGGCCAGCCGGGGGTTCCGCCGCAGTACAGCGAGTACGGCGCGCCCGCCCAGCAGTCCCGCTACGCCGAGCACTCCCGGCCGCAGCCGGGGGACGAGCGGCAGAGCAGCGGTCGGAGCAAGGGCGCGGTGATCGGCGCGGTCGCCGTGGTCGCGGCGATAGCGATCGGTGCCGGGATCGCGCTCTCCACCGGTGACCAGGGAGGCGACAAGGGCGCCAAGGGCGGCACCATGACCGCCGCCCCGCCGGCTCCCACCACCGCGGCCAGCAGCACCGCCAGCGGGACGGCCTCCCCCTCGGCGAGCGCCACCGCCACCGAAGGGCCGTCGACCGTGGACGCCGGCCAGCTGCAGGGCCAGAACGCGCCGTCGGGCAACAGCGTCAAGGGCGCCAAGTCCGCCGACGGCAGTTACCTGACGCTCCAGCAGGGCGGTTCGGTGACGTGGAGCGGCCAGATCGCCACGGCCGGGACGTACAAGCTCACCGTGCACTACAACAACGCCGGGGCGGACGTGAAGGGCGTGGCCGCGGTCAACGGCAAGGACTGGCCGAGCGGGCTGACGTACAAGAACTACTCGCCCGGCAAGGACCCGGCGTCGTCCTGGTACACCACCTGGATACTCCCGCAGTTCCAGGCCGGGGCGAACTCGGTCACCTTCACGGTGCCCTCCGGCCCGGTCCTGATCGACCAGATCACGGTCGAGCCGAGCAGCTGACGCCGGCGCCGCCGGCGTGAACGGCCGCCCTCCCCTGTGGGGGAGGGCGGCCGTTCACGCCGTTCGGTCGCTCGGTCCTCGCGGTTCAGGCGGACTTGACGGTGGGGAACCTGTCGCCGCCGAGGACCCAGCGGCCCTGGCGCATGACGGCGACCAGGTCGTAGCCGGTGGAGTCGACCACGACCAGGTCGGCGAGCTTGCCGGTCTCCAGGGAGCCGATCGAGTCGGCGAGGCCGAGCAGGCGGGCCGGGGTCGCGCAGAGCGACTCGACGGCCTGTTCGAGGGTCAGGCCGTTGACGGTGACAGAGCGCTTGAAGGCCACGTCCAGGGTGAGGGTGGAGCCGGCGATCGCGCCGCCCTCGACCAGCCGGGCCACCCCGTCCTCGACCCTGACCTGGAGGGGGCCGAGGGGGTAGAGGCCGTCGCCCATGCCGGCGGCGCCCATGGCGTCGGTGATCAGGGCGACGCGGCCGGGGCCGGCGGTGCCGTAGGCGAGGTCGAGGACGGAGGGGTGGAGGTGGACGCCGTCGTTGATGAGTTCGACGGTGACGCGTTCGTCCTCCAGGAGGGCGACGATGGGACCGGGGGCGCGGTGGGCGATGCCGGGCATGGCGTTGAAGAGGTGGGTGGCGACGGTGGCGCCGGCGTCGATGGCTTCGAGGGTGGTGGGGTAGTCGGAGTCGGTGTGGCCGACGGCGGCGATGACGCCGAGGTCGGCGAGCATGCGCACCGAGTCGAGGCCGCCGGGGAGTTCGGGGGCGAGGGTGACCATCCGGGCGTGGCCGCGGGCAGTGTCGACGAGCTTGCGGACGAGGGCGGGGTCGGGGTCGCGCAGCAGGTCGGGGCGGTGGGCGCCGCAGCGGTTGTGGGAGATGAAGGGGCCCTCGAAGTGGATGCCGGCGAGGATGCCGTCCTCGACGAGTTCGGAGAGCACGGCGGCCTGGCGGGCGACGTCGTCGATCTCGCCGGTGACGGTGGAGGCCATCGTGGTGGTGGTGCCGTGTTCGAGGTGGGCGCGGGCGGCGAGGAGGGCCTCCTCGGCGATGCCGGAGGCGTAGGAGGCGCCGCCGCCGCCGTGGACGTGCAGGTCGACGAAGCCGGGCACGACGGTGTGGCCGGTCAGGTCGAGGTCGCCCGGCTCGGTGCCCCCGCTCGTGATGGCGGCGATCCGCGGGCCCCGGACGGCGAGGCGGCCTCCTTCGACGACGCCGCCGGGCAGGACCAGGCGGGCGCCGGACAGGGCAGTACGGTCACGGTCCGCGGTGGTCACGCGGTCACCTCCAACGAGAGCAGGTCCCAGGCGAGCAGACCCGCTCCCAGGGACGCGGCGGTGTCTTTGAGCATGGCTGGTACGACCTTCGGGGGCATCTGGAAGGTCAGGCGCTCGGTGACCGCCGTGCGCAGCGGGGTGAAGAGCGTGTCACCGGCCTCGGCCAGCCCGCCGCCGACGATCACCGTGGCCGGGTCGAGCAGGCTCTGGGCGAGCACGATGCCGTCCGCCAGGGCCTCGACCGCCTCCTGCCAGACCGCCCGGGCGCGGCCGTCCCCGGCGTCCACCGCGGCGGCGCAGGATGCCGCGTCGGCATCGGGGTCGCCGCTGGCCGCGGCCCAGGCGCGGGAGACGGCGGAGGCCGAGGCCAGCGTCTCCAGGCAGCCGCGGGCTCCGCAGCCGCACTGCGGGCCACCCGGGCGGACCACGACGTGGCCGATCTCGCCGCCGTAGCCGTGGGCGCCGGCCTCGATCCGGCCGTCGATGCCGATGGCGCCGGCGATGCCGGTGCCCAGGGCGATGAACAGGAAGCGGTCGACGCCCCGGCCGGCCCCGAGCCGGCCCTCGGCCAGGCCGCCCGACCGCACGTCGTGGCCGAGCGCCACCGGCATCGCGGGGCCGCCGGGGGCGGCCAGACGCTCGCCGAGCAGCTTGCGCATCGGGAGGTCTCGCCAGCCGAGGTTGGCGGAGAAGATCGCGATCCCGTTCCTCTCGTCGATCGTGCCGGGGACGGCCACGCCGGCCGCCGCCGGAGCGACGCCGAAGCGGGCGCGGCCCTCGTCGGCCAGGTCGGCGGCGAAGTCGAGGATGGTGGTGACGACGGCGTCGGTGCCGTGCTCCCGCCCGGTCGGCCGGCGTGCTTCGAACAGCACGGAGCCGTCCTGGGCGAGCAGCGCGGCCTTCATGCCGGTGCCGCCTACATCGAGTGCGATGACGTGCTTCACGGAGGACAGTTTCCCTTGGTCGGGTAGAAGAGGTCTAGTCCAGTTGCCGGATTGGTCTGGTCCATACTGGGTGAGCTTTGTCTCTGCCGCGGGGGGTGTGCGGGCCTGCGCCAGGGTGCGCGCGAGGGCTTCCGTTCACCCTTTGTTGCGCATCGTGCAACGGAACGGGGCACTTCGGTAACTACTCGGCGGGATCGGCCGAGTGGTGTGGACCAGTGGACGAACGATTTGGCAGTCTTGTGCTCCCCCCTGCCGGATTTCCCTCATCCGGCCGTATTTCCCCCGAAGGCGGTACCCGCGTTGGACAGGCGCGCCCACGTTTCCATCCGTGTGCTCGGAACGGCGCTGGCCGGAGCACTGGTGCTCACCGCGGTCAGCGCGTGCAGCGGGCAGGGCAACGGGCCGGTCACGCTCAAACTGGTCGCCGCGGACTACGGGGAGAACGCCGAGACCAGTTCCAAGCACTACTGGGACGAGGTCTCCAAGGCCTTCGAGGCGGCCAACCCCGGCATCAAGGTCCAGGTCGAGGTGGACAGCTGGACCGACATCGGCAGGAAGGTCGACGACATGATCGCGGCCGGGAAGGCGCCGGACCTGCTGCAGACCGGCGGGTTCGCGGACCAGGTCGCGGCGGACCGGCTGTACCCGGCCGCCGACGTGCTCTCCATGGACGCCCAGGCCAAGTTCATGGACAACTTCTCGCACGCCGGGCAGGTGCTGGGCACCCAGTACGGAATCCCGTTCGTGTCGTCCTCGCGGGTCCTCTTCTACAACAAGGCGGTCTTCCGGCAGGCGGGGATCACCCAGCCGCCGACCACCTGGAACGAGCTCCGCGCGGCGGCCGAGAAGATCAAGGCCAAGGTGCCGGGGGTCACCCCCTACGGGCTGCCGCTCGGGCCCGAGGAGGCGCCGGCAGAGTCGATGCTGTGGACGCTGAGCGGCGGCGGGAGCCTGTCCGACGACGTCGGCAACTACACCATCGACAGCGACCAGAACCAGGCGACGTTCAGCTGGCTGAAGAACAACCTGGTGAGCACCGGGCTGACGTACCCGGACCCCGGCAAGATGAACCGCACGCCGGTGTTCCAGGACTTCGCGGCCGGGAAGGTCGCGATGCTCAACGGGCACCCCACGCTGCTGCGGATGGCGTCCGCCAGGAACATCGAGTTCGGGACGGCGTCGATCCCGAAGAAGGACGGCGTCGGGCGGACCGGGAGCCTCGGGGTCGCGGACTGGATGATGGCGTTCAAGGCCAACGGGCACAGGAACGAGATCAAGAAGTTCCTGTCCTTCGTGTACACCAAGGACTACCAGCTGAAGTTCGACGAGCAGTACAACCTGCTGCCGGTCACCCAGGACGCCTTCAGCCAGATGTCCTCGGACCCCAAGCACGCGGACCTCAAGCAGTTCGCGGTCGGGCTGTCCAACGCGAGCTTCTACCCGTTCGGGGACCCGGCCTGGGGCGAGGTCAGCAACCGGATCAAGGCGGGGATCGCGCAGGCGGTGACCGGGGATCCGAAGCAGGTGCTCGACGGGCTGCAGGACGCGGCGGTGAAGGAGGCGGCCCGGGTCCGGAAGCAGTAGCGGACCCGGACCGGTTTCGGCCGGTTTCGGCCGGTCCGGTTTCGGTCAGGGGAGGGTGATCGCGTAGGCCTTGCGGAGGGTCTCGTGGACCGTCCAGGTGGTGCGGTCGCCCTCGCGCAGGACGGCGCAGTCGCCGGGGCCGACGGTCAGGGTCGGGCCGCCTTCGACCTCGATGGTGGCCCGGCCGCTGAGCACCACGAACATCTCGTCCGCCTCGACGTCGGTGACCACGCCCGGGGTGATCTGCCAGATGCCGCGGAGCTGGCGGCCGTCGGGGGACTCGGAGAGGACCTTCCCGGTCACCTCGGGCGTGCCGGAGACGACCTGGGACGGGTCGAGGGGTTCGGGGGTGAGGTCGGCGGCGGGGATGTTCAGGGCGAAGCTCGTCATGAGGGCGACCGTAGTGCGGCGGGGGCGGGTGTGCGGGGCGCAGAGTGTGTCGGGGTTCGGCGGGAGAATGACACTCCGTAGGTCCGTGGGGGATGCGCGGAGGTGTTTTCGGTGGGTGAGCTGAGTGAGCGGGACCGGGCGGTGCTGGCGCTGGAGGGGCGGCAGTGGCGGACGGCGGGGGCCAAGGAGCGGGCGATCCGGGAGGAGTTGGGGCTCTCCTCCACTCGGTACTACCAGGTGCTGAACGGGTTGTTGGACCGGGAGGAGGCTTTGGCCTTCGCTCCGGTGTTGGTGAATCGGTTGCGGCGGGTCCGGGAGGGGCGGCGGGCGGCTCGTTGACGAGGAGTGGGGGTGGGGAGGTGGGTGGTGGGCGCGCGGGAGGAGGCGGGGGCGCCGACCGCGTGGGTGGGCCGGGGATGGGGGTATGGGGGGTGGTATGGGTTTTCAGGAGATGTTCGTGCCGGCCACTGATGCCGGGCGGGATGGGTTGAGGGCGATTCTGGCGGGGCCGGGGGAGGCGGTGGTCGCGCTCGACTTCGATGGGACTTTGGCGCCGATCGTGGCGGATCCGGGGGCGGCGCGGGCGCATCCGGGGGTGGTGGGGGCGTTGCGGGGGTTGTCGGCCGTGGTGGGGGCCGTGGTGGTGGTGACCGGGCGGCCTGCGGAGGTGGCGGCGGAGTTCGGGGGGTTCGCGGGGGTGCCGGGGCTGGTGGTGTTGGGGCACTACGGGGCCGAGCGGTGGGAAGGGGGCGTGGTGACGGCGCCGGAGGTGCATCCGGGGGTGGCGGGGGTGCGGGTGGCGTTGCCGGGGGTGTTGGCGCGGGTGGGGGCGCCCGAGGGGACGTGGGTGGAGGACAAGGGGCGCTCGGTGGCGGTGCACACCCGGCGGACGGGGGCGCCGGAGGAGGCGTTGGAGCTGTTGCGGGCTCCGGTGGGGGAGTTGGCCGCCGAGTACGGGTTGGTGGTGGAGCCGGGGCGGCTGGTGCTGGAGCTGCGGCCGCCGGGGGTGGACAAGGGGGCGGCGCTGACCGGGTTCCTGCGGGAGCGCGGGGCGCGGTCGGTGCTGTACGCGGGGGACGACCTGGGGGATGTCGCGGCCTTCGCCGCGGTGGAGAAGCTGCGCGGGCAGGGGCTGGCCGGGCTGCTGGTGTGTGCCGGCGCGGTGGGGGACGCGCCGGTGCGCGAGCTGGCCGACCGGGCGGATCTGGTGGTCGACGGGCCCGAGGGTGTGGTGGAGCTGCTGAGTGCCCTGGGGGAGGCGGTCAGAGGGCGTTGAGCTGGTCGAGGAACCACTGCTGCGGGGGGAGCGCGGTGGCCGCGGCGGCGAGGCGCTTGGTGCGGTCGGCGCGTTCCTCCGGGCTCATGGCGAGTCCGGCGTGCAGGGCTTCGGCGGTGGCGATGACGTCGTAGGGGTTGACGGTGAGGGCGTCGTTCCCCAGCTCGGCGTGGGCGCCGGCCTCGCGGGAGAGCACCAGGGCGCAGCCGTGGTCGGAGACCACGGGGACCTCCTTGGCGACCAGGTTCATGCCGTCCCGGATCGGGTTGACGAGTGCCACGTCGGCGAGGCGGTAGGCGGCCAGGGAACGCGGGAAGTCGTCGTTGACGTGCAGGACCAGGGGTTGCCAGGTGGGGGTGGCGAACTCGTCGTTGATCTCGTCGGCGAGGCGCCGGACCGCGGCGGTGTAGTCGCGGTACTCGGCGAGGTCGGTGCGGGAGGGGTAGGCGAAGGCGATGTGCACCACCCGGTCGTGCCATTCGGGGCGGGTGCGGAGCAGGTGCCGGTAGGCCTGGAGGCCGCGGACGATGTTCTTGCTCAGTTCGGTGCGGTCGACCCGGACGATGGTGCGGCGGTCGCCCACGGCGGTGCGCAGGGCCGCGAGGCGTTCGTCGACGTCGGGGCGGTGGGCGCGCTCGCGGAGGAAGTCGGCGTCGGCACCGAGGGCGTGGACGCCGAGGTGCGTGGTGCGGCCCTCGTGGGTGACGGTGAGCTGCTCGTGGTCGACGGTGGCCCCGAGGAGGTCCTCGCAGCAGGCGGCGAAGGAGCGGGCCCAGCGTTCGGTGAGGAAGCCGGCCCGGTCGGCGCCGAGGATGCCGGTGAGGACGGCGCGCCCGACGTCGTCGGGGAGCAGCCGGTAGTACTCGGGCGGGGCCCAGGGGGTGTGGGAGAAGTGGCCGATCCGCAGGTCGGGGCGGGCCGCGCGGAGCAGGGCCGGGGTCAGGGAGAGGTGGTAGTCCTGGACCAGGACCGCGGCGTTCGGGGCGGCTTCGGCGGCCAGGGCGTCCGCGAAGGCGCCGTTGTACGCCTGGTAGGCGGCCCATTCGGTGCGGAAGTCGGCGTCGAAGGAGGGCGCGGTGGGGGTCGCGTAGAGCAGGTGGTGGACGAACCACAGGGTGGAGTTGGCGACGCCGTTGTAGGCGCGGGCGAAGGTCTGCGGGTCGATGCCCAGCATCCGTACGGCCTGGCCGCCGACGTCGTGCCCGGCGAGGTCGAGGCGGCCGTCGGGGGCTTCTCCCGCGGCTCGGCGGTCGGCGTCGCCGAGGGCGGCGCAGACCCAGACGGCGTGGGGGTCGGCGATCGCGGAGAGGCCGGAGACCAGCCCCCCGCCGCCCCGGCGCAGGGTCAGCGTGCCGTCGGCGGCGGTGCTGAACGACACCGGTCCCCGGTTGGAGGCCACCAGGACGGGGGCGGTGCCGGTCGCACTCGAACATTCGGTCGATGAATCGGCCATGAGTCCTCTTTTTGGGTCTGCCCGTTCACCCGTTAGGGCGGAATTCGAGCGTACGGCGGAGCGGAGGGCGGCGCAGCCGTACAGTCGGAGACCTGCAGGACGCAGCGTTCAGGGCTTGGCCGTCGTGAGGATCCGCAGGGGCCGAGGGGGAAGCCTCCTCGGCGAGGACTGCGTTGTCGTCGCGAGGCGGAGGAGTCACGGTGGGGATGTTGCCGGTTGGCGGACATCGCAAACCAACCGCCGGGGCAACCGGCGAAACCGCAGCAGCCGCACTGCTCGGGTCCGTCACCCGTCGGTGCGGCGCTTCGCGTATTCGGGGACGGTGCGCATCGGGGGGCGCTCCAGGGCCGTCACGGGGTGGGTGTGGGCGGCGAAGGAGCGGGTTTCCGGGTCGCGGGTGAACTGGGTGAGGTGGGGGTGGACGAGGTCGGCGGAGGCCTTGAGGCGGTGGGTGCGGTCGAGGCGTTCCAGGGCGGTGCGGTAGATGGTGGCGGCCATCCGGCCGAGAGCCTGGCCGTCCTGGTGGCGGTGGTGCCGGACGCCGACGTCGACCTGGGCCAGGGCGTCCAGTCCGGCCAGGTCCAACGCGTCGACCAGCAGGCCGAGTTCGACGCCGTAGCCGGTGGGGAAGGGCAGCCGTTCGAGCAGTGAGCGGCGGGCCGCGTACTCGCCGCCGAGCGGCTGGACGAAACCGGCGAGTTCCGGCCAGTGGAGGTTGAGCAGGGGGCGGGCGACGAGTTCGGTGACCCGGCCGCCTCCCGCCGGGACGATCGCGCCGGACTCGGTCTCCAGGGGGCGGTCGTACATGGCCTTGACCAGTTGGATCTCCTCGTCGGTCAGCAGCGGGCCGATGATGCCGGAGACGAAGGCCGGGTCGAACTCGCGCAGGTCGGCGTCGACGAAGCAGACGATGTCGCCGCGGGTGACCAGCAGGGAGCGCCAGAGCACCTCGCCCTTGCCGGGGACGGCGGGCAGCCGGGGGAGGATCGCGTCGCGGTGCTCCACCCGGGCGCCGGCCGCGGCGGCGACGGCGGCGGTGTCGTCGGTGGAGCCGGAGTCGACCACGACGAGTTCGTCGACGAGGGGGATCCGCTCGATCAGCTCGCGGCGGATGGTGCGGACGATGTCGCCGACGGTGGCCTCCTCGTCGAGCGCGGGGAGGACGACGCTGACGGTGCGGCCGGTGCGCCGCTTGGCGTCCAGCAGGGTGTGCACCGGCCGGTCGGCCGCGCTCCACGAGCGGCGGCGGAGCCAGGACGCCGCCTGCGGGAGGAGTGCGGGGGTCGGTTCGGCGGGCACGGTGACTCTCCTCGGCGGGCTGGGTGGAACGGGCCATCTCGCTTGGCGGACGGTCCCTTTCGGGGCGGACGCCTTCGGATACAGTCTTCGTACAGCGGATGGACCTTTGCACGCCGGGGTCGCCGCTGAACCATAACTTCACATGCTCATCCAGAGGGACTGAGGGAACGGCCCGTTGACGTCCCGGCAACCTTCTCGCTCGGCTGTCGTCGACAGGCCCCGGCGGGACAGGTGCCAATTCCGGCCCGTGGTGCGACCGCGCCACGGGGAAGATGAGGAGAGAGGCCTCCGCCATCATGGCTATCGACACCGCCGCACCCTTTTCCGTCGACCTCGGCCCCGCCGCCGCGCTGTCCTGTCGGGAGTGCGGCACCCGCTTTCCGCTCGGCCCCAGCTTCGCCTGCCTGGAGTGCTTCGGGCCGCTGGAGATCGCCTACGAGTTCGGCGGTGAGGGCGCCGAGGAGCTGCGCAAGCGGATCGAGTCCGGCCCCGCGTCCATCTGGCGCTACGCGCCGCTGCTGCCGGTTCCGGCCGACGTGGCCTCGAAGCCCAACCTGAACCCCGGCTGGACCCCGCTGGTGAAGGCGGACAACCTGGGGCGGGAGCTCGGGTTCACCGCGCAGCTGCACGTGAAGGACGACTCCGGCAATCCGACCCACTCGTTCAAGGACCGGGTGGTGGCCTGCGCGATCGAGGCGGCCCGGGCGTTCGGGTACACCACGCTGTCCTGCTCCTCGACCGGCAACCTGGCCGGCGCGGTGGGCGCGGCCGCGGCCCGGGCCGGGTTCCGCTCGTGCGTCTTCATCCCGCACGACCTGGAGCAGGGCAAGGTCGTGATGGCCGGGGTGTACGGCGGTGAGCTGGTCGGCATCGACGGCAGCTACGACGACGTGAACCGCTTCTGCTCGGAGCTGATCGGGGACCCGGCCGGCGAGGGCTGGGGCTTCGTCAACGTCAACCTGCGGCCGTACTACGGCGAGGGCTCCAAGACGCTGGCGTACGAGATCTGCGAGCAGCTGGGCTGGCGGCTGCCGGAGCAGATCGTCGTCCCGATCGCCTCGGGCTCGCAGCTGACGAAGATCGACAAGGGACTGCAGGAGCTGGTCGAGCTGGGCCTGGTGGAGGACCGGCCGTACCGGATCTTCGGCGCCCAGGCGGAGGGCTGCTCGCCGGTGTCGGCCGCGTTCAAGGCCGGCCGGGACGTGATCAGGCCGGTGAAGCCGGACACCATCGCCAAGTCGCTGGCGATCGGCAACCCGGCGGACGGCCCGTACGTGCTGGACATCGCCCGCCGGACGGGCGGGGCGGTCGAGGACGTCACGGACGCGGAGGTCGTGGCGGCGATCCGGCTGCTGGCCCGGACCGAGGGCATCTTCGCCGAGACCGCGGGCGGGGTGACGGTCGGCGTGCTGAAGAAGCTGGTCGAGACCGGGCAGCTGGACCCGGCCAAGGAAACCGTCGCGATCAACACCGGCGACGGCCTGAAGACGCTGGACGCCGTCTCCGAGGCCGGGATGACCACCGTGATCCGCCCGACGCTGGACTCCTTCCGCGCCGCCGGCCTCGCGTCCGCCTGAACCACCCCACTCCCGCTAGGAGAGCCATGAGCGCCAACGTCCGCATCCCCACCATCCTGCGCACCTACACCGGCGGCGCCGCCGAGGTGACCGCCGAGGGCGCCACCCTGGCCGAGGTCATCGCCGACCTGGAGCAGAACCACGCGGGCATCTCCGCCCGCATCCTGGACGACACCGGCAAGCTGCGCCGCTTCGTGAACGTGTACGTGAACGACGACGACGTGCGGTTCGACGAGGGCCTGGCGACCGAGATCAAGGACGGCGCGAGCATTTCGATCATCCCGGCGGTGGCCGGCGGCTGCTGAGCCGTTCCCGGCCCGTTCCGGCCCGCTCCGCGGCCGCCCGTGCGTACGGAATTCCACTCTCCGTACGCGCGGGCGGCCGCTTGCATTTCGGCGGGAATATTCCGGGTCCAGTCGGAGTAGAGTGTGGCTCGGCTGGGAAAAGGGCGTCCCCTCCCGGCTCGCGGGGCGCTTCGCCCGAGGGTGTCCGGACGCTGGGACCGGCCCGTCAAACATGTCAGGCAGATGTCAGAATTCCTGCGGGCATTTGGGTAATTCGTCCGCTATGTCCGGCGCGGAATGCCGAGTTCCTCCCGATTTGTTCGGTGTTGTCACTTGACGGGGCTGCGGAATTCCCGGCGGTTGACCCTGTTGCAGAGGGCGTCGATCCGGATACATTCAGCGGCGGTCGACGTAATCACCCGCTCACGGAAGCCGTCCGGGGTTCCCGTGCGGAGGATTGCGGCGTGCACGGCTGCGCTCAGGGGGGGTTCCCCGGGCCGGCCTCCAAACCAGACCCGGGCCCGCGACCTGCGGGACCGTGAAGGGCCAGCACAGCACTAGGGGAGTTCGGAATGGCTCAGGGCACCGTCAAGTGGTTCAACGCGGAGAAGGGCTACGGCTTCATCGCGGTCGACGGTGGTGCGGACGTCTTCGTCCACTACAGCGCGATCCAGATGGACGGCTACCGCACCCTCGAGGAGGGCCAGCGGGTCGAGTTCGAGATCTCCCAGGGACAGAAGGGCCCGCAGGCGGACATGGTCCGCGCGGCGGTCTGACCCCTTCCGAATCCAGGAGCTCGGCCCGGCCCTCGGCTGGTGACCACTCGTTTCTCGACGGGCCCGTACGACACGCGTCGTACGGGCCCGTTCGCGTTCCCCCGCGGGTTCGCACGGGAGTCGGTGCGGGCCCGGACGACGGCTCGCGGGTTGCCGATTGGGCTTGCACTCGACCACCCGGAGTGCTAATCATTGGCGTTAGCACTCACAGTGTGAGAGTGACAGCGGACCGGGTCGGTGAGGCTCCGGGGAGCGGCAGGGGAATGGACCTCCGCGCACCAGGGCCGTCCGTCGCGGGCACCCCTTGGTCCGAGCAGTCGACCGTGTCCCGGAGGACCACTTCTGATGGCCAAGATCATCGCCTTTGATGAGGAAGCTCGCCGCGGCCTTGAGCGTGGCATGAACCAGCTCGCCGACGCAGTGAAGGTCACGCTCGGCCCCAAGGGTCGCAACGTCGTGCTGGAGAAGAAGTGGGGCGCCCCCACGATCACCAACGACGGTGTCTCCATCGCCAAGGAGATCGAGCTCGAGGACCCGTACGAGAAGATCGGCGCGGAGCTCGTCAAGGAGGTCGCCAAGAAGACGGACGACGTCGCGGGTGACGGCACCACCACCGCCACCGTGCTCGCCCAGGCCCTGGTTCGCGAGGGTCTGCGCAACGTCGCCGCCGGCGCCAACCCGATGGCCCTGAAGCGCGGCATCGAGAAGGCCGTCGCCGCCGTCTCGGACCAGCTGCTGGCCCAGGCCAAGGACGTGGAGACCAAGGAGCAGATCGCCTCCACCGCCTCCATCTCCGCCGCCGACACCCAGATCGGCGAGCTGATCGCCGAGGCCATGGACAAGGTCGGCAAGGAAGGCGTCATCACCGTCGAGGAGAGCAACACCTTCGGCCTGGAGCTTGAGCTCACCGAGGGCATGCGCTTCGACAAGGGCTACATCTCCGCCTACTTCGCCACCGACCTGGAGCGCATGGAGGCGACCTTCGAGGACCCGTACATCCTCATCGCCAACTCCAAGATCGGCTCGGTCAAGGACCTGCTCCCGCTGCTGGAGAAGGTCATGCAGAGCGGCAAGCCGCTCGTCATCATCGCCGAGGACGTCGAGGGCGAGGCCCTGTCGACCCTGGTCGTGAACAAGATCCGCGGCACCTTCAAGTCCGTCGCCGTCAAGGCCCCGGGCTTCGGCGACCGCCGCAAGGCCATGCTCGGCGACATCGCCATCCTCACCGGTGGCACGGTCATCTCCGAGGAGGTCGGCCTCAAGCTGGAGAACGCCGGCATCGACCTGCTGGGCACCGCCCGCAAGGTGGTCATCACCAAGGACGAGACCACCATCGTCGACGGTGGCGGCGACAGCGAGCAGGTCGCGGGCCGCGTGAACCAGATCCGCGCCGAGATCGAGAACAGCGACTCGGACTACGACCGCGAGAAGCTCCAGGAGCGCCTCGCCAAGCTGGCCGGCGGCGTGGCCGTCATCAAGGCCGGCGCGGCCACCGAGGTGGAGCTCAAGGAGCGCAAGCACCGCATCGAGGACGCCGTCCGCAACGCCAAGGCCGCCGTCGAGGAGGGCATCGTCGCCGGTGGTGGCGTCGCCCTGCTGCAGGCCGGTGTCGCCTTCGACAAGCTGGAGCTGGACGGCGACGAGGCCACCGGTGCCAACATCGTCAAGGTCGCGCTGGAGGCCCCGATCAAGCAGATCGCGACCAACGCCGGCCTGGAGGGTGGCGTCGTGGTGGAGAAGGTTCGCAACCTCCCCGCCGGTCACGGCCTGAACGCCGCCACCAACGAGTACGTCGACCTGGTCGCCGAGGGCATCATCGACCCGGCCAAGGTCACCCGCTCCGCCCTGCAGAACGCCGCCTCCATCGCGGCGCTGTTCCTCACCACCGAGGCCGTCATCGCCGACAAGCCGGAGAAGGCCGCCGCGGCCGCCGGCGGCGGCATGCCGGGCGGTGACATGGACTTCTGATCCTGATCGCTCCGATCGGGTCGGTTGACTCCTCGTCCGTGTGGGCGGCTCCCTTCGGGGGGCCGCCCACGCGGCGTTTCCGGGCCGCGGGGGTTTCGCGAGAGGATGGACGGATGGCTTCCGACGACATCGAGACCGCCCTGCACAGCGCGCGGGCACTGATCCTGGCCGACCTCACCGCGCGGGACGTGGCGGACGCCGCCGTCGTCTCGCTGGTCGAGCAGGCCGTCACCCACCGGCGCTGGTGGCTGGAGCAGTGGCCGGACGGCACCGAGTACGTGCTCGGGCTGGTCGCCCAGGACGTCCAGGACGCGCTGCTGGAGGCGTACGGCCGGTGGCCGCTGTGCACCGCCTGCGCGGCCGACGGGGACCCGCACGCTCTGGGCGTGGAGCCCGAGTTGGGGCCGGAGCCGCACTGGGTGTGCGGCAAGCAGGGCGTGGTGGTGGCGCCGGTCGGCGAGCTGGTCTAGCGGGGGCGGGGGCGTAGGGTGCCCCCCGGCGGCGAACCGAGGGCGCGCCCCGGGGGGGGGCGGGATGGGGGGGCCCGGTGGGGGGGGCGGGCCCCCCGA
>NZ_JBHWDU010000001.1:77564-127093 GCF_042734825.1 Kitasatospora sp. NPDC059648
GCGGCAATCTCGGGGGTGGGGGTGGCCCGGGGCGGTGTTGTGTTCTCGGGGGGGCGTGCTTTTGGTAACCGCCGGGGCGCGATCCGAAGGACGCGCCCTGGAGGCGGTCGAGTTCGGCGGCCAGGTTGGCGCGGGCGGCCGCCGTGAAGCGCTCGCGGGCGGCGGGCGTGCGGTAGAGGGCCGGGAGTTCCAGAAGCTGCCGCAGGACGGCCGCCCGGCCCGCGCGGAAGTCCGGCTCCGGAACGAAGGCGTACTCCTCCCGGACGGCGGCCGCGTAGGCCGCGTACGCCTCGGGGGTGCCGCCGAGAACGGCGAGGTCCGCGTCGCAGAGCACCTCGCCGTCGCGGTCGCCGGGGGCCGGGTCGTGGGTGACGGTGAGCAGCACGAGCCGTTCGACCTCGGCGACGCGTGCGTCGGGCAGTCCGGCGGCGGTCAGCGCCCGCACGGCCAGGGCGGCGCTGCGCTCCTCGTTCTCGGTGCGGTCGGGCCGGTAGACGGCGTCGTGGAACCAGGCGGCGAGCCGGACGGCGTCCGGGTCGGCGGCGTGTCCGGCGAGGTCGTCGACGTGGCGCAGGACGGCCCGCAGGTGCTCGGGGGTGTGGTAGCGCCGCCGGGGTTCGGACCAGCGGCGCAGCAGCTCGCGTCCGTACGGTTCGGGGTCGTCGGCGGCGCCGCAGCGGTGCAGCAGGGCGGTCCAGGCGGTGAGCAGGTCCTCGGTCGGCATGGGCACATTCTGTCTGGTCGTTCTGATGGACGGGATGTGCCGGTCAGCGATATATGTAGTCACATGACAGAACGCTCCATGCAGGAGCCGACGCTGCTCCTGCTCACCGCGCTGGCCGATGCCCCGAGGCACGGCTACGCGCTCATCCAGGAGATCGCCGCGATCTCGGACGGCCGGGTCAAGATGCGCACCGGCACGCTCTACGGGGCGCTCGACCGGCTGCTGGGCCAGGGCCTGATCGAGGTCGCCGCCGAGGAGGTGGTGGACGGCCGTGCCCGGCGCACCTACGCGCTGACCGACGCCGGTCGGGGTGCCCTGGCCGCCGAGGCCGAGCGGCTGCGGGCCGTGGCCACCGAGGCCGAGCGGCGACTGTCCGTCGCCGTTGCCAGTCCGAGGGTCAGGGGGGCCTTCGCATGAGTGATGCCACCGTTTTCGCCGTTCGGACGGCGCTGGCGCTGTACCCGGGGCGCTACCGCCGCGAGCGCGGCGACGAGTTGGCCGTGGTCTTCGCCGACACGACTGCCGGGGCCGGGCCGGTGGCCAAGGCCCGGGAGCTCCTCGATCTCGGCGCGTACGGGCTGCGGATGCGGACCGGGCTGACCTCCACCTCCACCGGTGGGCGGCTGGCGGCGCTGGCCGCTCCGCTGGTGGTCGGGGCCGCCGGAGGTCTGGCGGCGGGCCAGGCTCTGCTGAGCTACCTGGAGTCGGGCGTGCCGCACGGGGGGTGGGGGCTGCTGTACTTCCTGCCCTACTGGGCGCTGCTGGGGGCGGCGATGCTCTCCGCCGTCGCGGCGCTGCTCGGACGGTGGACGGTGGCGAAGGTGCTGGCCGGGGTGTCGGCGCTGGCCGCGGTGGTGGAACTCGTCCGGGTGGCGACCCGTCCGGAGATCATCCAGCCGCTGTGGACCTTCCTCGAAGCCTTCCAGTGGGACGGGCCGTTCGTGCTCTGGGCCCTGGTGCTGCTGGCCGCGCCCAGGGAGGGGCTGCCGGTGCCGAGCTGGCGGGAGCGCGGTCTGCTGCTGGCTGCGGCGGTGCTGACCCCGGTCGCGGCGTTCGCGGACAACGTCTACACCAGCTGGCACCACCTGGACCCGCGGTGGCGGGCGCTGATGGTCGTGGTGCCGCTGCTGATGGCGCTGACGGCGGTGCGCGGCTGGGACCTGGTGGCCGTTCCGGGGCTCGCGGCGCTGCCGTGGACGTTCAGCGTCAACCTGCACGCGCTCTGGCAGCAGGAGGGTGGCGCCTGGAAGCTGCTGCCGATCGCCGTGCTGACGGTCGTCGCGTCCGTCGTGCTGGTGCTGCTGGGTCGCCGGAGGGGTCCGTCCGGGCCGGGCGGGCGGCAGCCGGCCTGAAGGGCCCGCAGGCGGGGGTGCGGTCTCGCCGGGGGCGGCCGGGTGTGGCAGGCTGTCTCACATGTCTAGACCAATTTTCGAAGTCATCGCGCTGACGCCCCAGGACGCCCAGGCTGCCGAGTCGGGCGGCGCCGACCGGCTCGAACTGGTCACCGACATGGCCGCCGACGGGCTCACCCCGTCCGTCGAGGACTTCGCCCGGATCCGGGCCGCCGTCGGCATCCCGCTGCGCGTCATGCTCCGGATCCGGGACGGCTTCGCACCCGGCGACCTGGACGAGCTGTGCGCCCGGGCCGCCGCGCTGCGGGCCGAGGGGGCCGAGGAGTTCGTCCTCGGCTTCCTCGACGCCGGGGGCGCCGTCGACCTGGCCGCCACCACGGCCGTGGCCGGGGCGATCGCCGGCTGCCGCTGGACCTTCCACCGGGCGATCGACCACAGTGCCGACCGGGCCGCCCTGCGCGCCGCCGTCGGCGAGCTGCCGGGGCTGGACACCTTCCTCACCTCCGGTGCGGACGCCGGTGTGGACGCCGGACGCGAGGTGCTGGCCGCCGAGCTGGCCCGTACGGGCGAGCCCGGCTACGCCCAGCGGATCCTGATCGGCGGCGGCCTGCGGGCCGAGCACCTCAAGGAGCTGCGGGCGGAGGGCTTCGACGCCTTCCACGTCGGCGGCGCGGTGCGGGTCGACGGCTGGCGGACGCCGGTCGACGCGGCCAAGGTCGCCGAGTGGCGGGCACTGATCGACGCCTGAGGCCGCGGGGCCGGCGCCTGGAGCCGTGCGCGAGCGGCCGGTCCTCGTCGACGAGGACCGGCCGCTCCCGTCACCGGAGCTGCTCGGGCAGCGGCTCGCCGTGCAGCACCGTCAGACCGGAGACGGCGCGGGTGAGCGCCACGTACAGCCGGCGCAGGCCGGTCCGCTCGTCCGGCTCGCCGGCGATCACCGCGGCGGGCTCGTCCAGCACCACGTAGTCGTACTCCAGACCCTTGGCCAGCGAGGCCGGGACGAGGGTCAGCCGGGCCTCGGTGCTGGTCTCGGTGCCGGGGGAGAGGAACGGCATCCCGGCCCCGGTGAGCAGCTCGGCGAGCTGCGGGATCCGGGCGTCGGCGGCGATCAGAGCGGTCGAGCCCTCGTTCTTCAGCGCCTCCCGGCAGGCGTCCAGGACGGCGTCCTCCCACTCGGTGACCGGACGGATCACCAGCGAGCCGGGGGCGTCGCGGACCGAGGTCGCCGGGGCCAGACCCGGGGCGATCGCGGGCAGCAGCCGGGAGGCGTACGCGATGACCTCCTCGGGCACCCGGAAGCCCTTGGTCAGCTCCTCCACGTGGGCCTCCGGCTTGCCCAGGTGGTGCAGCGCATCCGGCCAGCTCGCCGTCGCCCAGGGGGTGGTGCCCTGGGCGAGGTCGCCGAGGACGGTCGCCGAGCCGGTGGTGCAGCGGCGGCCGACCGCGCGGTACTGCATCGGGGAGAGGTCCTGGGCCTCGTCCAGCACCACGTGCCCGAGCGAGGGGGTGCGCTGCACCAGGTCCGTCGCCTCGTCCACCAGGACGGCGTCGGCCGGGGTCCAGCGGGCGGTCTTCACCGAGCGGCCGGGCTTGGGCCACAGCACCGCCTGCTGCTCCTCGGCGGTCAGCACGCCCTCTGCGCACTCGGCCAGGAACTCCGGCTCGGAGAGCAGCCGCAGCACCAGCTTGGCCGGGTCGACGGCCGGCCAGCACTCCTTGACCACGGCCTTGACCGCGCTGTTGCGGGCCACCGCGTCCTGCACCCGGTCGTCCGGGGCCTCGCCGCCCTGCTCCATCTTCAGCAGCACGGCGTGCGCGATGCGCTGCGGCAGGGCGTCCCTGGCGGCGCCGTAGCGGATGTCGCGGCCCTTCAACTCCTCGATGATCTCGACGAGTTCGTACACCGGAACGCGCCAGCGGCGGGAGCCGCGGACCACCACGCAGGGCTCGGTGGGCAGCGTGATGCCGGCCCGCACCGCGCGGCGCAGCACCTCGGCCATCCGGGCGTCGCCCTTCAGCCGGGCCGCCTCCGGGGTGTCCTCGCCCTTCACCTCGACGTGGGCGACCAGCTGCTGCACGGTGGCCTGGGCGACCTCCAGCTCGCCGAGGGCGGGCAGCACCTGCTCGATGTACGAGAGGAAGGCGTTGTTCGGCCCGATCACCAGGGTGCCGGTCCGGGCCAGGCGCTCGCGGTGCGCGTACAGCAGGTAGGCGACGCGGTGCAGGCCGACGGCGGTCTTCCCGGTGCCGGGCGCGCCCTGGACGCAGATGGTGCCCGTGATGTCGGAGCGGACGATCTCGTCCTGCTCGGGCTGGATGGTGGCGACGATGTCGCGCATCGGGCCGACGCGGGGCTTCTCGATCTCGGCGGCGAGCAGGGCGGAGGCGGTGTCGGCCTCGGTCGGGTCGGTGAGGTGCTCGTCCTCGTAGGCGGTGAGCTCGCCGCCGGTGTAGCCGAAGCGGCGGCGGCGCTCGACGTCCATCGGCTCGGCGCGGCTGGCCCGGTAGAACGGCTGGGAGACCGGCGCGCGCCAGTCGATCACCATCGGGTCGCCGTCGGCGTCGTGGACGTGGCGGCGGCCGATGTAGAAGCTCTCCCCGCCGCCGCCCTCGCTCAGCTCCTCGCTGACCGCGTGGAGGTAGTCGAGGCGGCCGAAGAACAGCGGGGTGTCGGAGAGGTCGGCCAGGGCGGCGATCCTGGCCTCGATCTGGTTGCGGAGGATGACGGCGGACACCCAGGTGCCGGTCACGTTGCGCAGGTCGAGCGACTCGACGTCCTGGCGCATCGCTCGCAGCGCGGACCGGGACGCGGCCAGGTGGTCGCGTTCGCGCTGGAGGGGGTCGGTGGTGGGGGTGGCGGGCACAGCGAACCTTCCCGGCTGCCCCGGTGGCGGGCGCAGCGGATCGATGGAGCTCACGGTGGTGTACGGGCCGACCGGTTGCCGTGCGGTCGGCGCCTCCCCCGGCTGCCTGCGGGACACCGCCAGGTACCACGGTTCGGGAGGGGACAGGCGGACGATCTTAGACCCGTCCGTCTCAGGGTTCCAGCCCTGCAGGTCTCGGGGCTCCCGTACACCGGGAGGAGGACGGACGGCTCGCCGGATGGGGCCTTCGGAGTGATGCCGTGGGCCGGTCGGGTGCCTACCGTTGAAGACATGAGCAGCCGAAACGAACCCCTCGCCGCCCCGGCCGGCGCGACCGCCGTCCCGGGCCGCCACCACAACCTGCTGAGCACCGTCGTCCGCAACGTCGGCATCGCCCTGGACACCGCCGCGCGCGTGATCTTCCTCGGGCGCGACGGTGTCTTCCGGTACTGACCGTTCCGCCGGTTACAGCACGTCGTCCGCGTCGATGATCCGGTAGGCGTAGCCCTGCTCGGCCAGGAAGCGCTGCCGGTGGGCGGCGAAGTCCTGGTCCACGGTGTCCCGGGCGACGACGGAGTAGAAGTGCGCCGCGTGGCCGTCCGCCTTGGGGCGCAGGACGCGGCCGAGGCGCTGGGCCTCCTCCTGGCGGGAGCCGAAGGTCCCGGAGACCTGGATGGCCACCGTCGCCTCGGGCAGGTCGATGGAGAAGTTCGCGACCTTGGAGACCACCAGGACGCTGATCTCCTTGTTGCGGAACGCGTCGAAGAGCTTCTCGCGCTGGACGTTGCTGGTCTCGCCCTTGATCACCGGGGCGTCCAGGACCTCGCCGAGCTCGTCCAGCTGGTCGATGTACTGGCCGATGATCAGCGTCTGGTCCTTCTCGTGCTTCCTGACCAGCGCCTCCACCACCCGCCGCTTGGTCGCCGTGGTGGCGCAGAAGCGGTAGCGCTCCTCGGGCTCGGCGGTGGCGTAGGCGAGCCGCTCGGAGTCGGTCAGGGTGACCCGCACCTCGCAGCAGTCGGCGGGCGCGATGTAGCCCTGCGCCTCGATCTCCTTCCACGGGGCGTCGAAGCGCTTGGGGCCGATCAGGCTGAACACGTCGCCCTCGCGGCCGTCCTCGCGCACCAGCGTGGCGGTCAGGCCGAGCCGGCGGCGGGCCTGGAGGTCGGCGGTGAACTTGAACACCGGCGCGGGCAGCAGGTGCACCTCGTCGTAGACCACCAGGCCCCAGTTGCGGGCGTCGAACAGCTCCAGGTGCGCGTACACGCCCTTCCGCTTGGTGGTCATCACCTGGTAGGTGGCGATGGTGACCGGGCGGATCTCCTTCTTCGTCCCGCTGTACTCGCCGATCTCGTCCTCGGTGAGCGAGGTGCGCTTGACCAGCTCGTGCTTCCACTGACGGGCCGAGACGGTGTTGGTGACCAGGATCAGCGTCGTCGACTTGGCGTGCGCCATCGCGGCGGCGCCGACCAGCGTCTTGCCGGCGCCGCAGGGCAGCACGACGACGCCGGACCCGCCGTGCCAGAAGCCCTCGACCGCCTGCGCCTGGTACGGGCGCAGCTGCCAGCCGTCCTCGTCCAGGTCGATCGGGTGCGCCTCGCCGTCCACGTACCCGGCGAAGTCCTCGGCGGGCCAGCCGAGTTTGAGCAGCACCTGCTTGATCTGCCCGCGCTCGGAGGGGTGCACCACCACGGTGTCCGGGTCGACCCGGGCACCGACCAGCGGGACGATCTTCTTGGAGCGCAGCACCTCCTCCAGCACGGGGCGGTCGGTGGTGGTCAGCACCAGCCCGTGGGTGGGGTGCTTGACCAGCTGGAGACGCCCGTACCGGCCCATGGTGTCCGCCACGTCCACCAGCAGCGCGTGCGGCACCGGGTAGCGCGAGTACGTCACCAGGGCGTCCACCACCTGCTCGGCGTCGTGCCCGGCCGCCCGCGCGTTCCACAGACCGAGCGGTGTCACCCGGTACGTGTGCACGTGCTCGGGCGCCCGCTCCAACTCGGCGAACGGCGCGATGGCGCGGCGGCAGTCGGCGGCCTTGGGGTGGTCGATCTCCAGGAGAAGAGTTTTGTCGCTCTGGACGATGAGCGGTCCGTCGTTCACGCGGGGGAGCCCTCCACTGGCTGACAGGCTGGATTGACGCAGACCCTCCAGTGTCGCGCATTCCGCGTGCAACGTGGGCGGGCTCCTTCGGACTGCCGTTGGTCGACCGGCCGCCGGTGCTCGGGCGGACTCGCTCGCGCGGACCCGGCCGCCGCGCCGTCCGCGGCGAGCGGCCCCGGTACGCCGACATCCACGCTCGTCGGGGTCGAGCGTGGATGCCGGTGAAGCGTTCGACTGTTCAGATGTGCCGGTCCCGCGGGTCGGGTGGTCGGAGCGTTGCGGTCACCAGTGGTGGTGGTCGTCGTCCCAGGGGTTGATGGTGGTGGGGTCGGTGGCGGTGGCGGTGCCGTCGCCGCCACCGCTGACCATGGCGGTGTTGGTGAGGGTGCCGGTGGCGGTGCGGGCGACGCGGACCCGCAGTGTGATGGGCGGGTAGGTGTTCCCGGGGTTGAGGACGTTGCTGCGGGTGCAGGTCAGGGTCCTCAGGGTGCAGCGCCATCCCCTGCCGGTGATGCTGGTGGCGGTGAGTCCGGCCGGGAGGGTGTCCTTCACGGTGACGGTGGTGCCGTCGGTCGGGGCGGTCCCGTTGTTGCCGACGGTGATGGTGTAGGTGCCCGTCCTGCCCGCGGTGAAGTTGCCGGTGTGGGTCTTGGTGATGGTCAGGGCAGGCCCCGCGGGGACGGGAGTGATCGCGATACCGAACGGCCCGGTGACGGGGATGGTGGCGGTGACGGTGTTGCTGGTGGTGTCGATCACCGACACGGTGTTCGAGGAGAAGTTGCCGACGTAGACGTGTTTGCCGTCGGGGTTCATTCCGAGCTTGTAGGGGCTGGTGCCGACGGGGACGGTGGTGCTGACGGTGTTGGTGGTGGTGTCGATCACCGACACGGTGCCGTCGCTGGCGTTGCCGACGTAGACGTGGAGGCCGTCCGGGGTGATCGCGTTGCCGTACGGGTTGTTGCCGACGGGGATCGCGGGGCCCACCACGGTGTTGGTGCCGGTGTCGATCACCGACACGCTGGCCGTGCCGAAATCATCGACGTAGGCGTGCAGGCCGTTCGGGGTGATCACCACACCCGAAGGCTGGACGAAGCCGGGGATGGTGGCGCTGATGGTGTTGCTGGTGGCGTCGATCACCTGCACCTGGCCGAGCCCGAGCTCGGTGACGTAGACGTGCAGGCTGTCCGGGGTGATCGCGAGGAACCGCGGGTCGCTGCCGGAGGGCAGGGGGATGTCGGTGGTGACCGTGTTGGTGGTGGTGTCGATCACCGATACGGTGCTCGTGCCGAAGTTGGGGAGGTAGGCGTGCAGCCCGTTCGGGGCGATCGCCACATCCTGCGGGGAGTCACCGGCGGGCAGGGGGATCGTGGTGGTGACGGTGTTGGTGGTGGTGTCGATCACCGACACGTTGTCCGAGCTGCGGTTGGCGACGTAGGCGTGGAGGCCGTTCGGGGTGACCGCTACAGCCACCGGTCTGGTGCCGACGGGGATGGTCGTGGTGACGGTGTTGGTGGCAGTGTTGAACACCGTCACCGTGTTGGCGCCGGGGTTGTCGACGTAGCCCTGCTGGCCCGTGGCGGCCATGGCCGGGGACGGGGCCAGCACCGGCAGCGCCAGCCCGGCCGTCAGGGCCAGCCCGGCCGCCAAGGCCCGCACCCGGGCCCACGGCCCGGGCCGAGGTCCACTGCTTTCGGCCTCCGGGCCGGGACGTGCGGGCTGACCCGCGGAAACGTGCAAACCGGCCAGACGCATCGCTCTCTCCTCGCAACCGGCGCCACGGCTCCGCGCCCCGACAGTGAACCGCGATGATTCGGGGCCGGCGGAACCGTGAGCTGTGAAGAACTGGGAACAAGCGATGTATACGTCACATTGACGGATGGTCAGCGATGCACGCGCCCGCAGGGGCCGAACGAGGGATCGCCCGAAGTGACCACGGTGCGCACTCGCTCGTTGAGCTGGTCATGAAGACCTCGAAGCGTGTTCTCACCGCCCTCGCCCTGATGGGCACGGCCTTCGCCGCCACCGCCTCCTCGGCCGGTTCCGCCCACGCCCTCGCGGGCGTCGGGGAGGGGCCGGGCGGTCTGCTCGCGGCGCCCGGATTCCTGATCGCCGAGCAGGTGGGCGGCACCTCGCTGCCGGTCGGGCAGGGGCAGATCGGCAGCCTGGCGGACCAGGCGGTCAAGGACAAGATGAAGGAGGCCAAGGGGCACTGACGCCCGGCCGTCCGCCGCTACTCGTCGAGTTCCGCGACGCCGGTGATGCGGTGGAGGGCGAAGGTGCGGAGTTCGTCGGCGTGGTGGTCGAAGGCGGTGACGAAGCCGCCTTCGACCTTGACCGGGTCGATGATCCGCTGGCTGGCGATGCCCTCGGCGTTGAGGTAGCCGATCCACATCCGTTCACCGAGCAGGACGGCCGTCTGGAGCGCGGCGAGCGTCTCGGCGGCGGCGGTGCGGGGGAGTTGGCGGGGGTCCGGGGTGGGCTCGCGGCGGGCGGCGGTGGCGGCGCGGTCGCCGGCCCGGATGGCCTTGATGGCGGCGGCGAGGAGGGTGTCGTCGGGGGTGGGCGGCCCGTCGGGGACGGGCGCGGGGGCGGTGCGCGGCGGGGTGCGGTGGCTGTCCGGCCGGGTGATCAGGACGTCGCCCTCGGCGGATTCGGCGGCCGGGGCGTAGCCCATGGTGCGCAGCGCGGCGAGCAGGACGTCGGGCGCGGCCTGGGAGGCGAGGACGGTGGGGGCGAGCAGCCGCAGCCGCAGGTCGGCGGCCCGGCGGTCGGCGAGCACCTCGTTGAGCAGTGACGGGTCGTCGCAGCGCAGGTAGGAGGAGGCGGCGCCGACCCGCAGGATGCCGTGCCGGCGGGCGACGTCGTCGATCAGGTAGGCGAGCGGCTGGGGGACGGGCGTGCGGCTGTGCTGGGTCAGGAAGGTCTGCAGGTCGGCGGCGGTGCGTCCGGCGTCCAGGGCTCGGCGCACGGAGTTCGGGGTGAACCGGTAGACGGTGGCGCCGCCCTTGGACTCGATGTCGGCGCACAGGGCGAGCGCCTGGGCGAGCGGGGTGAGCAGCGGGCCGGGGGCGATCGCGGTGAGGTCCGGCTGGAGGATCACGTGGTCCAGCGGCCGCGGCAGCAGCGGGGCGAGCACCTCGGCCGGGTCGGACTCGGCGGTGAGCAGGGCGCGGGCGGGGGCGGCGAGGGCGCCGCGGCCGGTGATGCCGAGGAGTTCGGCCTCGGCGAGGGTCCAGGCGGTGAGGTCGTCGCGCAGTTCGCGGCCGTCCGGGCCGGCCGGACCGCCGCGCAGCGGGCGCTGCCAGCGCAGGGTGGGCAGCAGCTCCTCGGCGGTGGCGGGGGTGCCGGGCGGGAGTTCGGCGAGCAGGGCGAGGGCGGCGCGGCGTACGGACGGGGCGAGGGTGCGGTCGAGTTCGGGGCCGAGGGCGGCGCGCGGCTTGCCCTTGGCGTCCGGGGTGCCGGTGAGGGCGGGGACGCGGGTGGCGGCGAGCCAGGCGCGGGCCAGGACGGACCAGCGCTCGGCGGTGTCCAGTTGCAGCCAGCTGTCGTAGCCGGGGGTCGGCGCCCAGCACTCGTCGGCCTCGCCGTCGGGGGCCAGCAGGCCTGCGGTGTAGGCGAGTTCGAGCCAGAAGGCGGCCTGCTGCTCGGTGGTCTCCAGGGTCTGGGCGGCGCGCTTGAGGTCCCGTACGCCGAGGCCGCCGGCCCGCAGGGTGGGCGGCGGGGTGAGGCCCCAGGCCTCCAGCAGTTCTTCGACGGTCCTGACGGCGGTGTGCGCCTGCCCGGCCGCGGCGCTGTCCACAGCCTGTGGATCGCGCGGGGCGGCCGCGGGCGCGGGCTCGGGCGGGAGCGGTTCGACGGTGCGGTGGGTGCGGCCGCCGCGCAGGTGGAGGGCCAGTTCGCGCGGCAGCACGACGCTGCCCGGGCTGGTCGGCAGCAGCAGGCCGCGGGCGAGCAGCCATTCGACCGGGCTCTGGGCGTCCTCGGCGGTGACCGGGCGGGTGGCGTCCGGGACGGTGCCGGTGGGCGGGCCCCAGACCAGCCGCTCCAGCAGCCGCAGCGCGGGCTCGGGGGCGGTGTCGAGCAGCGCGGCGCAGCGGGTGCGGTCGGTGAGCAGGGCGGTCAGGGCGGCGACGGCGGTGACCGGGTCGGGGGTGGCGGGCTGTCCGGCGGAGGCGAGCAGCTGCTGCAGCCGGGCCGGGGACATGCCGGTGGTGGCCTCGGCGAGGGTGGGGCCGAGGCCGGTGCGGCCGGGGTTGGCGGCCGTCGGGGCGAGCGCCTCGCGGACGGCGAGCACCAGCCGCAGGCCGTTGTCCGGGCCCCAGAGCAGCGCCCGGTCGCGCAGGGTGGCGACGGCCCGGGGGAGGGCGGCGGCGACGGCGGACCGGTCGGCCGGGGTGAGCGGGGTGGCGCCGGGGTGCGGCTTGACCTTGGACGGGCCGGTCAGCAGCGTCCGTACGGTGGCCAGGCCGGTGCCGTCCGGGGCGGTGGCCAGGGCCTCGGCGACCTGGAGGGTGAAGCGGTCGAGCCGCTCCAGGGCGCGCAGCGCGGAGGCGCGGGAGGAGAGCCGGGCGGACAGCTGGGTGAGGTCGCCGGGGACGGGGTTCAGCAGGTCGGGGCGGGCGCGGAGCAGGGCGGCGATCGCGTCGTCGGGGCGGGCGCGCAGCTCCTCGGCGAGGGTGCGGGGGCCGGCGGGCGTCCTGCCTTGTCGTTGGGGGCCCTGCTGTGTGGTCATTCGACCTAGGTTAGTCGGGAGCGCGGACGACGGGGTGCGCCCGTGCGCGGGGCGGCGCCCGTGGACGGCGGTGGCCGCGATGGACTCGCGCGGCCGGGGCACGGTGGGTACCGTCACGGCCGAGGGCGGTTCGTGGGCGGCCGCGCTCTGCATGGGCGGGCCGGGCGAAGCGGGGTGTCGGTGATGACGGACGGCGAGTGGTGGCGCAAGAGCGGGCCGTGGAACGGGCGGACGGGGGCGTCGGGTGCGCCTGACGCCCCGAGCGGCCCGCCGGCCGAAGGTGCGGCGGCGGGCGGCGCGGGGGAGGACGGCGTGTACGGCCCGCCGGCCGCTTCCGGCGCGACGGGGGGCATCCCGAACGTGTCGCTGGACCTGCCGGGCGTCGCCGGTCCCGGGGGCGGTTCGGAGGCGATCCCGCCGCCGACTGTGCAGAGTTCGAGCCCGTGGACGATGACGATGCTCGACTTCTCGGACACGCCGCAGCCCGCGCCCAAGCCGATCCCCGAGCAGCGCGCGGCCGAGGAGGCGGCGCAGCAGCAGGCGGTCGAGCAGGCCGGGGCGAAGCCGTCGAAGCCGAAGCGGCAGCGGAAGGCGAAGGCCCGGGCCAAGGCCGCGCCCGTCGCCGGGGCGACGGCGGGCAAGGGCGCCCGCAGGCCGTCCCTGCTGGTCCTGCTGTCCTGCGGGCTGCTGGTCGGCGGCGCGGTGTCCGGGTTCTTCCCGGCCATGCTGGCGGGCTGGGGCCTCGGCTATCTGACCCGCCAACTCTCGGATCTGATGCGCAAGGTCGTGATCCTGGGGATCCCGATGATCACCATGAGCGTGACCACCCTGGTCGCCATGAACCACGCCAAGCAGGCGGGTGACGCCGGAGGTGCCGTCCAACCCGGCTCCCCGCTGGGCCAGTTCAGCTGGTCGATGGCGCCGGGTGTGCTGCGTACGGCCGCCGTGGCGACGGCGGTGGTCCTGCTGCTGCTCAGCCTGCGCCGCCGCCCGCCGCAGCAGGGCTGAGGACGGGACCGGCCCGCACCGGGTGGGTGCGGGCCGGTCGTGCGGTTGTGCGGTCGGTCAGACCCGGCGGCGACGCCACCAGACCATGGCCGCGCCGCTCGCGAGCAGCACGGCGGCGGTGGCCGCCAGGGGTAGGGCGTCGGAGCCGGTGCTGGCGAGGTTTCCCCCGCCACCGGTGCTGCTGCCGCCGTTGCCGTTGCCGTTGCCGTTGCCGTTGCCGTTGGCCGGGGCCGGGGAGGGGCTGGCGCCGCCGTCACCCGCCGGAGTGCTCGGCGAGGTCGTGGGCGTGGCGGTCGTGGGTGTGGCGGTCGGGGTGTCCGTCGGGCCGCCGGTCGGGGTGCCGGTGGGACTGCCGGTCGGCGTCGGCGTCGGCGTGTCCGTCGGTGTCGGAGTCGGCGTGGGCGTCGGGCCGTTGTCGACCGGCCCGCCGCCGCCGAGGAGCAGCTGGTCCTCGGTGTCCGCCTTGTCGGTCATGGCCTTCACCGAGGTCCGGGCGGAGCGCGGCAGGTCCTTGTGCTTGGCCGTGAACTCCGTCGCCCCGATGTCCTGCTTGGGCGCCTGGGAGAGGTCGACGCCGCCCAGGACGCAGATCTTGCCGTTCTCTCCGCAGGGGTACTGGATGTCCCCCTGGGTCCAGGACTTGAGGAACTCGTCGTACGTCTGGCGCGGGGTCCAGCTCCGGTTCTCGCCCCGGAGCGGCCACTGGGAGGCGTCGTTGCTGTTGATGATCGACCGGTAGTCGGTGGCCTCCTGCTGGTCCTGCTGCCGCACGTACTCGGCGGCGACCCGGGCGCTGTAGACGCGGCGCAGGTCCGCGTACGCCGGGGCGGTGTTGACCTTGTGCTCGACGTCCGGGAGGACGATCTCGTGGACCAGCCGCTCGTAGGCGTGGACCTGGGCCTCGGTGAGGTTGCAGTCCCCGTTCGGGTTGTGGACGCTGGGACTCGCGGCCTCGGAGTTGACCTTCAACGGCGCGTCGATGATGTAGACGCCGTTCTCGTCGGCGCGGACCTTCGCGGGCTGGGGCACGATCCAGTTGCGGACGACCACCCCGCAGGGGAGGCCCTCGGCCCGCATGGCCTCCATGAGTTTCTGGCCGAGGCCCTGTCGCGGGTCCACGTCCTTGGACCAGTCGTGCTTCATCTCCAGGTCGGCCTGGAGCAGCACCCGCCCGGCGTCGGTCTTCCCGAAGGTCGGATCCATGATCCGGTCGGGCTGGTCGGGCATCAGGTTGACCCAGAACTTGTCCGGGCTCAGCGCGAGCCAGGTGAAGAAGGAGTCCGAGATGAGCTGGGCCTTCTCCTGGCCGCCCCAGCCGAGGTTCTCCTCGTCCTCGTCGGCCTTCTTGGCGGCGAACGCGTAGTTCAGCGCCTGGCCCTTGACGGGCTTTCCGACGTAGGAGAGTTGCAGGGTGGAGAAGTCCACGCCGCCCGGGCCGCGCACCCGCAGGCCGGCCGGGTCGTCGGCGCGGATCCGGGCCATCCGCTCGGCCATGTCCTTCGGGGTGGGCATGGACCCCTCGACGTTCCGGGCGGCGCCACCGGAGGGCTGCTTGGCCCCGGTGTTCATGTACGGGTCGGGCTTGGAGGTGTTCGGGTCGAACTTGGAGACGGGCACGCTGGTGGAGCGGTGCTCGTAGCTGCGCACCCGCGGGTTCGCCGGGTCCGAGCCCACGTCGGTGTTGACCTTGCTGAGGTACTTCTTGGTCGCGCTGGTCTTCTCCTCGCCGAAGACGTAGGTGACGCGCGCGGCCTTGCGCTGGGGATCCTGCAGGAAGGCCTTGTTCGTCGCGTCCTGGGTGGTGTCACGGCCGCCGCCGGCCTTGAACTCCAGGAAGTCGTTGGTCCTGTAGTTGACCGCGTCCCACTTGCGGACCATCG
The DNA here is from genome assembly GCF_042734825.1 of Kitasatospora sp. NPDC059648. Taxonomy (NCBI): domain Bacteria; kingdom Bacillati; phylum Actinomycetota; class Actinomycetes; order Kitasatosporales; family Streptomycetaceae; genus Kitasatospora; species Kitasatospora sp. NPDC059648. Next base: position 92,228 of record NZ_JBHWDU010000001.1, read on the forward strand.
GTTTGTTGGTCTTCGGGTCGAGGACCGGCTTGCCGTCCTTGTCGAGGATCGGGATCTCCTCCTGGCAGAGCCAGTCGGGGCCGATCAGCCCGAGGTCCTTGACCACCTTCTCCTCGTAGAAGGCGCCGCGGCGGTTGTTGTTGTTCGGCAGGATGTAGGCGTCGGACAGCCACTTCTCGAAGGTGCCGTACTTCTTGTTCTGCGGGTCGCGGGCCAGGTACTCCTTGTACGTCGCGAAGAGGCGGTCCTCGGAGCCCTTGGGGTACTGCTCGTGCGGCTTGTCGAACTTCTTGAGGAACGCCTCCTGCTCGGCCGGGTCGGAGGGGAGCGTGAGCCCGTCGAAGACCTGGCGCGGGGCGTCGTAGGCGTACGAGTCCCAGGCGTTCTTGTCCCTGATGCTGTCGGGCGACGCGTCCCACGGGAAGGACGTCCCCTGGGTGCCGCCCTTCGTGCTCGGGTAGAGCTCGTCGCAGCGCTTGCCCTTCGCCGCGTACGCGGTGCCCTGCAGGCCGGGCAGGCCCGTGACCGCCAGGACGGCGGTGCAGGTGAGTGCGAGGCCGGCGCGCACCCAGATGTGCGCGCGGCGGGGTATCAGGTCTGTCACGTGGCTACTCCCCCAAGGAGCCCGGTGGAAAGGACGGCTGTTCGGGCGACGCCCTGACGGGCCCCCAATTGACGTGTGCGCCGCCGCCGAAGTTCGAACACTAGACGGCAAGCGGCAGTCGCGCCCCTCGATTAGACGCCCTGCCGAACGTCAACTCACCTTGCACACAGGACCGTTACGCTCCGGTAGCGGGCTCGGTCGTAGGCTGCCGGCATGGATCCGATCGACACTCCCGAGTGGGCCGACAACCCCCGGCTGGCGGGTTGGCTCGCCGCCCAGCGCGCGGCGTTCCCCGCGTGGGCGCAGGAGAACGGGGGCGGCTGGGACTTCGAGCCCGCCTCGCTGGACCGCCTCCAGGCGCTGCTCCTCAGCCGGTTCGACACCTGGGAGGAGGTACGGGCAGCCCGGGGCACCCCGCTGCTGGAGGTCCCCGCCTGGTACCTCGGCGAGACGCTGGTCCGTCGCTGCGGGGTGGTGTGGCGCTGCATTCCGGTTCTGCCGGTTCCCCACCCGCCGGCCGGCGGCCACCCGCTGGTGACGTACGCGCGGGACGGCCTGACGGAGTACGAACGGGACTGCCTGGAGGACATGGAGGAGCGGATGGAGTTCTCCATCCCGCTCGTCGAGCCGGCCGATGCGATCGGCTCCCTGTTCGTGGCCGAGGGCGGTCGGCTCGCGGACTGGATCGGCTGGTTCGACGGCTTCCAGGAGTGGCGCCGGAGTCTGCCGAGCGACATCTACTGATCCGCCGGGGCCACGCTCGCGGAGGGCTCAGCGCCTCTGCGGCGCCGCCATGCTGAGGATTGCGGCGAGGACGGCGGCCGGGTCGTCGGTGGGCAGCGCGTGTCCGGCGCCGGGGACGACCTCGACCCGGGCGGCCGGGACGACCCGGTGCAGCCGCTCGGAGACCGTCCGGGGGTCGTTCAGGGCGCTGCGCTCGCCGAGGAGGAAGAGCGTGGGGGCGCTCAGGCGGCTCAGTTGCTCGTCGCCGAGGGTGGCGGCCATGGGCAGGCGGCGGCGGAAGCCCGTCGAGGCGCGCATCAGGGCCATCAGCTCGGTCTCCAGGACGGCGCTGTTGCCGACCGCCCTGGCCAGCGGGGGCCGCAGCGGGCGCGGGGCGAGGGCGGCGAGGCCGCCGAGGACGAGCCAGGTGTAGAAGCGCCGTCCGGCGTCGGCGAGGCCGGCCGGGTCGACCAGGGTGAGGGCGGCGGTCCGTCCGGGGTGTCGGATCTGGTGGTGGAGGGCGATCCAGCCGCCGTAGGAGCAGCCGACCAGGTGGGCGGCGGGGACGTCGAGGGCGGCGAGCAGGTCCTCCAGCCAGTCGGCGGCGTCGTGGCCGTTCGCGATCGGAGTGCTCTGCACGCTGGCGCCGGGCTCGCCGACGGTGTCCACGGCGAGGACGGGGTAGCGCTCGGCGAGGCGCTCGACGTAGGCGTACCACATCAGGGCGTTGCCGCCGGAGCCGGGGAGCAGCACGATCGGCTGCCCGTGCGCGGGGCCGGTGCGGTGGACGCGGGTGGTGCCGAAGCGGGTCGGGATGTCGAGCGGGGTGCGCGGCCCGGGCCAGAGCTCGGTGAAGGCGTGCCCGTACGCGGTGCGGAAGCGGGCTTCGGCCTTGCCGTTCTTGAACTCGCTGATTCGCATGGTACAGGTGTATCACATGCATGATACGTGTGTACCAAGAGATCTCGCAGAAGGAGGGACGGGCCGTGGCCGAGAAGGTCGACCACGAGCAGCGCCGACGGCAGATCGCCGAGGCCCTGCTGCGCATCGCGGACACCGAAGGCCTGCAGTCGGCCAGCATGCGGGCGGTCGCGACCGAGGCGGGCGTCTCACTGCGCCTCGTGCAGTACTACTTCACGACCAAGCAGGGCCTGCTGCTGGACGCCCTCGCCCGGCTCGGTAGCCAGCTCCAGGCCCGGATGGAGCGCTGGATCGGCGAGGCCCGCGCTCCCCGGGAGGTGGTGACGGCGGTCCTGTCCTGCATCCTGCCGACCGACGCCGAGAGCCGCCGGATCACCCGGACGTACGCGGCGTACTACGCGCTGGTGCTCAGCGATCCCGAAGTGCTGGAGCGGCAGGCTGCGCAGCCGCCGGCCGTGCTGGAGGGCTTCCTGGTCAAGCAGTTGCGCGCGGCCCAGCAGGCCGGGGACATCGCGCCGGAGCGGGACGTCGAGATGGCGGCGGCCGGGCTGCTGGCGATGGTCAACGGCCTCGGCTCCAGCGTCCTGGGCGGCCAGCGCACCGGTGAGCAGGCGTTGGCGGTCCTCAGCCACCATCTCGACGAGCTGTTCCGCCCGTGAGGTCTTCCCGTCGGCTCCAGGAGCGGGAAGTCGAACCCGGCGACTTCCCGCTCCCGGCCGCTCGACCCCCTCGGGCCGGGGGGCGGCCTCCGTCGCCACCAGGGGGCTAACACCCCTACGGGACGGGTGCTCTGCCCGTTCTTCGGGCCCGCCCGGCGGACCAGACTCGGGGCATGCCCACACAGTCCGTGACGATGACCAAGGCCGCTCCCGAGGCCCTGCGGGCCACCGCCCCGCAGCCGGGGGCCGGCGGCAGCGACTTCGCCCAGCTGAGCCGCCGGATGGCCGCCGAGGGCCTGCTCGACCGGCGCCCCGGCTACTACACCGTCCGCGCGGGCCTGGTGCTCGCCGCCTACCTCGGCGGCTTCTGCGCCCTGTTCGTGCCGACCCCCGCGCTCGGCCGGGCCGCCCGGATAACGACCTGGCGCACCGCCGGGAGAGGGTGGGGTCGGCGGCCAGGGCGTCGAGTTCGTAGCCGGTGAGGGCGAGTTCGGGGAAGACGATCAGCTCGGCACCCTGCGAGCGGGTCTGGTCGGCGAGGGCCACGAGTTGCCGGACGTTGGCGGGGACGTCGGCGGGGACGCAGGAGAGCTGGGCGGCGGCGATCTTCATGGCGGCCAGGATGGCATGGGGGCGGAGTAGGAAGTCGGCGGGGCCGACTTCCTACTCCGGGGCAGATCAGGCGTGGTGATCGAATTCGCCGGCCTTGATGCCGTGGAGGAGGGCGGAGAGCGCGGCGGGTGTGGTGCGGAGGACGAGGTGGCCTTCGTCGGATTCTCGCACTTCAACCAGCCCATCGGTCGCGCGAACCTCTACGCATTCATTGCTTGCAGCGCTGTAGCTGGACTTCTGCCACTCTGAGTTAGGCATGGGTGGACGTCACTTCTTTCATGATGGATCGGATGAAGTCTCGCGACCGTTCTTCAGACAGCGCAGTGGCTTCCAGGCTGGAGAAGATGGTTCGGTGCTTGGCCAGGTTCGCCGGTGAATCGAAGAACAGGGCGCCCTGGGAGACGTCCATCTCGACGGTGTCCAGTTCGGGCACCGGTCCTTCGATGTAGATCAGGTTCTCGCCCGCGCCAGGAAAGGTGTCGATGTTGAACGGCACCACTCGAACGGAGATTCCGGGACGCTCGGAATCCTCCAGCAACGCGGCAAGTTGATCGACGAGCACCACGGGTCCTCCGAACTGCATGCGCAGTGCAGCTTCGTGGATGAAGGCTCGAAGTGGAGTTGCTCCGGATCGGACGACTTCTTGGCGCCTGAGACGGAAGGCCGTTCGGGTCTCGATTTCCTGTGGGGGCAAGGAAGGCACGATCCGTGCGAACACCGCAGATGCGTATGCCCTGGTCTGGAGCAAGCCGGGCATGTAGACGGTGTTGCAGAAGGTGATCCGCTCGGCGTGGCCCTCAAGCTCCGCGACTTCAAGGAAGTCGATGGTGAGAGTGCTGCGGTACTCCTCCCACCAGCCCTTTCCTCGCTCGGAAGCCATGTTCGCCAGCGCCTCGATCAGAGGCTCGTTGGTGCACATGCACACAGAAGCGATGGTCCGCAGCCGTTCGGCGCTGATCCCGCTCTTGCCGCTCTCCATTTGCGTGATCTGAGCGGGCTGGATGCCGAGTTCGCGCGCCAGTTGGCTGCCGCCAAGGCCCGCTTGCTCCCGCATCCTTCGCAACTCGGCTCCCAGCCGTCGCTGGCGCAGGGTTGGGTTCGGTCGAAGAGCCATGACGTCCTCTCGCTGCGGGTCTGAGATCAGTGTGCCCCACGTTAGAGGGACGTTCTTTGCGAGAGTCTCAAATTTCAGGTTGCGTGCGCTATGGTCGATCTCACAGCGATCCGACGGATCGTCAGTAATGCGCGCTGTCTGCACCGCAGAGCAGCCATGCCCATGTGCCTGGCCTGGCTCACGGTGACGTGTCCGCCGGTTCTTCACCCCACCTCACGCCGGGAGATCTCCCATGCGTCAGTGCAACACGCCCTCTCTCACCCTCGCCAAGCAGTCCCTCCAGGGCGCCATGTCCCGCCTCGGCTGGCCGCCCTCGTCCACCTTCGACGCGGAACTCGCCCTCGGCGAGCTGATCGTGAACGCCTGGCGCCACGCGAACACCCCCGCGCCGGTCGTCCAGATCCTCTCCGTCACCTCCCGCACCCTCCGGGTCGGTGTCTCCGACGAGAGCCCGGTGCTGCCCGAGATGCAGCCCCTGAACCTCCTCGCCGAGTCCGGTCGCGGCCTGCAGCTCGTCGCGGCCCTCACCAGTCGCTGGGGCGTCGACCCCCAGGAGCGCGGCAAGACCATCTGGTTCGAGTGCGAGCTGGACGGTGCCGCGTGAACCGATACCCCATGCAGCCCACCGACCCCCGCATCCGCGCCTACACCGAGGACCACATCCGCACCCTCCTCGCCGAACTCCACGAGCGCGGCCGCAAGTTCGGCCTCCTCTTCCCCTCCGCCGACCTCGACCGCACCCTCGACGGCCGGGTCCTCGTCCGCTTCAACACGGCCCCGGCCTCGACGCTCCTCAACCTCCTCGTCCTCCTCCTCGACGCCGACCGCGAGCGCCCGTGCGATTCCTGATCGGGGCGGCCTTCGCCTTCCTCCTCGCCCTCGCGTTCGCCACGGTCGCCCTGGGCGTCATCACCGCCCTCAGGGCGACCCCGCCCGACGAGGACGCCTGAGCGCCAACAGCCGAAGAGGGCCGTCACCGCCCCCGGCGATCACGGCCCCCTGCCCCGCTGTCCTGCTGTCCTGCCCGCCCTGCTCAGGCTCTTCTGCTCAGCTCTTCTTCTCGAATCCCGCCAGCAGTCCCCGCGGGTCGAAGGTCACCCGGATCCGGGCGATCTTCCCGTTCTCCACGTGCATCCAGTTCACCGTCGGCGCCGGCGGCGCGATGGTGGTGCGCAGCTCGAACCAGGTGATCACCTCGTCCCCCTCCGCGACCCGCACCTTCACGTCGATCTTCTCCAGCACCTGGCCGAGTCCCTTCAGCCCGCCCAGCGCCTGCTCGATGCCGGATGCCGTGCCCAGGGTCCCGACGAAGTCGACGTCTTCGGCCAGCAGGCCCCGGATGGCCTCGAAGTCGCCCGCCTCCCAGGCGGTGAAGTAGGTCTCGGCAAGCTCACGCGCAGTCTTCGTCGTCATGCCTCCATCCTCCGCTCGCGCCAATCCATCCGTCCAACACATAGATCCGATGATAAATATCAGCATCAGTGATGAAAGTGCCTCGCCGTGGCGACCGGCTCGGAACGGCCCCAGGTTTCCGTCCCGGGGCGAGGAGCGTCGCCGGTGACCGCCCCCGCTCGGCCGTCGCCGCCCCGCGTGGCGACGGCCCGACCCGTCTGCGCCGTCCGCCGCATCCGCCGGACTGATCCACCGGCCGTCGCATATCGTCACGGGTCATGGAGATGCACCAGCTGCGCTACTTCGCCGCCGTCGTCGACGAGGGGTCGTTCACGGCGGCCGCCAACCGCCTGCACGTCAGCCAGTCCGGCATCAGCACCCAGGTGGCCAAACTAGAGCGGGAGTTGGGCCAGCAACTGCTGGAGCGTTCCGGCCGCCGCGTCCGGCTGACCCCGGCCGGCGAGGCCGTCCTCCCGCTGGCGAAGAGCGCCCTGGCCACCCTGGAGGCCATCGAGCACACCGCCGCCGAGTTCGCCGACGCGGTGCGCGGGCGCGTCCGGCTCGGCATGATCACGGGCTGCTCGATCCCGCCGTTCCTGGACGCCGTGGCGGACCTCGGCCGTACCCACCCCGGCATCGACCTGAGCCTGCACGAGGGGCACTCCGACCTCCTCCAGGCACAGGTCCTCTCCGGTTCCCTCGACCTGGCCCTGGTCGGCTTCGCGGGCGAGGCCGACCCGGGCCTGGACGTCGACCTCGTCGTGGACGAGCGGATCGTCGCGGCCGTCCCGGTCGGGCACCCGCTCGACCGCACGGAGCTGAAGCTCGGCGACCTCCGGTCCGAGAAGGTCCTCAGCCTCTCCCAGGGCACCGGCCTCAGGGCCGCCTACGAGGACTCCTGTCGCCGGCTCGGCCTCGAACCGCGCGTGGACATCGACGCCAGCTCCCCTCTCGCCGTGCTCCGCCTCGCCGAGCGCGGCGCCGGCGTCGCCGTGCTCAGCGAATCCTCCGTGGACGGCGCCGGCCTGCGAGCCGTTCCGATCGCCGACGCGGCGACGTACGCCAAGCTGGGCCTGGTCGCCCGTCGCGACCAGCACTCCCCGGCGGTCCGGCTGCTGCGCGCCAAGATCCTTGCGGCGATGGGTGGTTCTACCGACTGACCGAACTCAGGAGCAGTCGGTGGACGTCGGCTGCTTCGGTGCCCACGGGGTGAAGACCGCGGCTGAGGACCCCGCCGAAGGCCCGGCGGCAGCCCGGACTACCGGGAGCCCGCCACAGGGTGCGGCTTGCTAGGCCTTCCACCGTGGGTCGCGCCCGGAGGCGGCCAGTGCCCGCTCCCACGCCGAGGCGTCGTCCGGCACGGAAGCCGTCTCCGCGAACCCCGCGTACTGGCGGTACAGTTCGGCGTTCTCCTCGACGATCTCGCCGACCAGCAGCGCGAGTTCCTCGTCGACCTCGATCTCCGCGCCGACCGCCCGGGCCACGTCCCAGCCGTGCAGCACCAGTTCGAGGATCAGCATCCGGGCGATCCCCACCGCCGGGACTGGCGACCCGCCGAGGTCGACGTCCCCCTCCCAGGCGGCCGGCTCGCCCCAGGCCGCCACCGCGTGCTGCAGCTGGGCCGCGTACGCGGAGCGCCAGTCGGCGTCGGCCGTGAAGTCGCGGGAGCTCAGCGCCTCGGGCAGCTCGGTGCGGTGGGCCCGGTGCTCCAGGCCGTGGGAGGTGTAGAGCACCCAGTGGTTGATCAGCGCCCGAGTGTCGAACTCCCCGCAGGGCGTCGGCGCGTCCAGCCGCGCCCCGGCCGGAACGGCGGCGGCGACGCCGGACGCAACGGCGGCGGCACGGGCGAGGAACGGGTGCATCGGGTGAACGTTCATGCTCGGATCATGCTTGAGGCCGTGCCGTGGGGTCTTGAAGAAACGCGACACCACCGCAGAGGTGTCGGCCGAGTGGCACCACGGCCGGGCGCACTAGCCTGGCTGCCATGGGCTCCTCCGAATCCGACCTCGGCCGAGGCGTGCTGCATCCCGCCCGGGCGGCCGAGCTGATCGATGTCGAACGGCTCGTGCCGGATCCCGCCGTGGCGCGGTTCGTGGAGTTCTACTGGCTGGTGCGCTGGGACCTGGCCGGCCGGCCGCCGTACGAGCAGAAGGTGTTGGCCCACCCGAGCATCCACCTCGTCTTCGAGGCGCCTCGGGCGCGCGTCTACGGGGTGGACCGTTCGCTGTTCGTCCGCCGGCTGGAGGGCGCCGGGCACGTGCTGGGGGTGAAATTCCGCCCCGGCGCCTTCCGGCCCTTCGCCGGACACCCGGTGAGCGACCTCGCCGACCGGTCCGTGCCCGCCGCCGAGTACTTCGGCCCCGAGGCGGACCGGGTCAACGCCCGGATCCTCGACGCCCCGGACGCCGGGCTCGTCGACGACTTCCTCCGCCCGCGCCTGCCCGCGCCCGATCCGGCCGCCGAGGAGGTGGCCGCGATGGTGGAGCGGATCACCGGCTCCCCGGACCTGCGCCGGGTGGACGACCTGGCCCGCGAACTGGGCCTGTCCGTCCGCAGCCTCCAGCGGCTGTTCGCGGAGTACGTCGGCGCCTCCCCGAAGTGGGTGCTGCGGCGCGCCCGGCTGCACGAGGCATCCGAACGCGCCGCGAAAGAAGGCAAGTTGGACCTGGCGGCGCTCGCCGTGGAACTCGGCTACGCCGACCAGGCCCACCTCACCCGCGACTTCACCGCGGCGGTCGGCATCTCACCGGCGCGCTACGCGGGTTCGCGCTGAATCAAGCCGCCGCCGAGGCCGCCGCGGCCGCCTCGGCGGCGGCCCGGCCACGGGCGCCGGCCCGCTTGGCGTAGGTCATCGTCCAGTACACCAGCCCGCCGATCACCACGTACGGAAGGACGTTGTTGATCGTCACCACCGTGCCGTGCGAGAGCGTGTAGACGAACACGATCCGCAGCACCGCCTCCAGCACGAAGGCGATGCCCCACACCAGGGTCAGGTTGCGCTGGACCTTGCGGAAGCCCTCGTACTGCCACATCGAGTTCCACCAGGAGACCATCTCCGGGGTGCCGTCGGTGGCGAACTTGCGGCCGAAGTAGAACATGATCGGCTTCGGTGCGGCCAGCGAGGCCAGGTAGAACACGCCGAGCAGGCCGGTGACGAAGGAGTCCTTGGCCAGCAGCATCTTCGGGTCGGTCGGGCCGACCAGCGCGACGACCAGACTCAGCACCACGAAGAGCAGCGAGACGACGGCGAACTCGTCGATCCGGCGGTGCCAGGCCAGGTAGATCGCGGTGTCGACGACCGGGCCGAGGCCGGAGAGCAGGATGGCGGTCGACTCGCTGTAGCCGTGGTCGTGCAGCTGGTTGTAGATCATGATCGGCGCGACCACGTTGAACGCGATGCTGATCAGCCAGCCGAGCGCGGCGGCCTTCCCCTTGCGGGCGGGAGCGGTCGGAGCTACCGCAGTTGACATGGTGTTCGTCCCCCGGGATGAAAGGTGTGTGACGGGCGGCGCCATTGTGGCGGAAGTGCCGGTCGGTCGTACAACCCGGGTATGTCGACTTGTCGTCAGTGGACCGACTACGCCCCGAGGAAGCGCTGCAGCTCGTCCAGCATGAAGTTGGCGCCGGTGTACCCGATCCCCTGGAACCACAGCTGGTCGTCCACCGGGAACGCCCGGAACGCCTTGACCGCCCCGAGCGCCTGCCAGGCCGGGCTCGCCAGCGCCGCGTCGGTGCCGGCCTTCGCCGGGTCGCCGTACGTCGCGTACAGCAGCAGGTCACCGTCCGCCTTGGCGAGCTGGTCGAGCGGGATCTCGAAGTCCGACTGGTCGACGTTCTGCGCGTCCGGCCGCCCCGCCTCGGCGTCGGCGAGCACGGTCCCGGGGAAGCTCTGCCGGCCGAACAGCCGGATCCCGCCGCCCTCGACGAACCGCACCAGGCTCACCCGGCGCCCGGACAGCTTCGCCGCCGACAGCGCCTGCACCACCTGACCGGCGTGCTTCTGGTACGCGGCGACGAAGGCCGCCGCGGCCGCCTCCCGGCTCAGCGCCTGGGCGTGCAGCTGGAAGTCCGCCTTCCACGGCGCCCCGGTGGTCTGGGTGAGCACGGTCGGGGCGATCCCGCGCAGCTGCTCGTACCGGTCCCCGTCGCGGGCCTGGTTGGAGAGGATGAGGTCCGGCCGCAGCGCCCGTACCGCGTCGAGGTCGGGCGCGCCGGCCGGGCCGACCAGCCGGATGCCGGTGGTGCGGGAGACCGGCCAGTAGTCGGGGAAGCGGGTGTCGGCGGCCGGGAGCGCGGCGCCGACCGGGGTGATGCCCAGGGTCAGCGCGGAGTCGAGCACGTCTGTGTCCAGGACGACCACCCGTTGCGGCTCGCCGGGTACCAGCACCGGGCCGTTCACGGCGTTCACCGTCACCCGCGGCAGCGGGGTGGGGGAGGGCGCACCGCTCCCCTCGAAGCCGTCCGGGGTGGGCGGCTGCGGACCCCCGGAGGGGGACGTGCACGCCGTGAGCGCGGCCCCGCCGAGGCCGGCGAGGAACGTACGGCGGGCGATCCGGGGCATCGGCGGGTCCTCGGGCGTGAGGCTGCGGGGGCGCGTCGATTATGTCCGAAATCGGGCGGGAAGTCGTGAAGTGCCGTCAAGCCTCCACGCTGTCCGCGGCTTCCTCCCTCGCCGCCCACGGCGCGCCCGGGACGACCAGCGGGGTGCCCGTCACCGGGTCCGGCACCACCACCGAGTCCAGCCCGAACACCTCCCGCACCAGCTCCGCCGTCACCACGTCCCCGGGCGCGCCCTCGGCGACCACCCGGCCGTCCCGCATCGCCACCAGGTGGTCGGCGTACCGGGCGGCCTGGTTGAGGTCGTGGAGCACGGCGACGACCGTCCGGCCGCGCTCCACGTTCAGCCGGCGCACCAGGTCCAGCACCTCCACCTGGTGGGCGATGTCCAGGTAGGTGGTCGGCTCGTCCAGCAGCAGGACGTCGGTGCCCTGGGCGAGCGCCATCGCGATCCAGGCGCGCTGGCGCTGGCCGCCGGACAGCTCGTCCATGCTGCGGTCGGCCAGTTCCGCCGTGGAGGTGCGCTCCAGCGCCTCGGCGACGGCCGCCTCGTCCTCCGGCGACCACTGCCGCCACCAGCTCTGGTGCGGCTGGCGGCCGCGCGAGACCAGGTCCGCCACCGAGATGCCCTCCGGGGCGGTCGGCGACTGCGGCAGCAGACCCAGGCGCTGGGCGATCCGCTTGGTGGGGATCCGCGCCAGCTCCTCGCCGTCCAGCAGCACCGCGCCCCGTACGGGCTTCAGCAGCCGGCCGAGGGCCCGCAGCAGGGTGGACTTGCCGCAGGCGTTCGGCCCGACGATCACCGTCACCCGCCCGTCCGGGATGCCCACGTCCAGCCCCTCGACGACCGTGCGCGCCTCGTAGGCCAGGGTGAGGCCCCGGGCCTCCAGACGGTGTGCGGTCATCAGGAGCCTCCACGGCGGGAACGGATCAACAGCCACATCAGGTACGGCGCGCCGACCATGCCGGTCACCACGCCCACCGGCAGCTCGGTCGGGGCGAGCAGGCGCCGGGCGATCAGGTCGGCGAGCACCACGACCAGTGCGCCGGTCAGCGCCGAGCACAGCAGCGGGACCTGCGCCGACCGGGCCAGCCGCAGGGCGATCTGCGGGGCCATCAGCGCCACGAAGTCCACCGGTCCGGCGGCGCCCGCCGCGCAGGAGGCCAGCACGACGCCCAGCAGCGCCATGCCCAGGCGGATCCGGTCCAGCCGCAGCCCGAGGCCGACGGCGGTCGCGTCGTCGAAGGAGATCGACCGCTGGGCGCGCGCCGCCCACAGCGCCGCCGGCAGGGCCGCCAGCAGCACCCGGGCCAGCCACCCGGCCTGGTCGTAGCCGGAGCCGTTCAGGCTGCCGGTCATCCAGACCTTCGCGGCCTGGGCCTGGAAGCCGTCGCCCTTGGTGAGGAACACCGAGGTCAGCGAGGACAGCGCCACGCTGATCCCGATCCCGATCAGCACGAAGCGCTGGGCGTGCAGCCCGCGCCGCCAGGCCAGCGCGTACACCAGGAACCCGGCCGCCAGCCCGCCGCCGACCGCCGCGTACGGCGCCTGCCCGGTGGAGCCGACCACCCCGTAGGCCATCAGCCCGACCACGGTCGCGGTCGCGCCCCAGGTCACGCCCACCACGTCGGGGCTGGCCAGCGGATTGCGGGCGACGGTCTGGAACAGCGCCCCGGCCTGCCCCAGCGCCGCGCCGACCAGCAGCCCGACGGCCACGCGCGGCAGCCGGAACTCCCCGACCACCAGCTCGTCCGGACTCGGCTGCCCGAGCACCACCTTGACCACCTCGCCCGGCGGGACCGTCGACTCGCCCAGGCACAGCGAGGCGACCACGGTCACCGCGAGCGCGAGGAGCAGCCCGACGGCGGCGAGCGCCGAGCGCCGGTGCAGCAGGAAGGACGCCCGCCCGGCCCGGACGGCGGAGTACCCGCGCAGGGACACCGAAGTCATGCCGCCACCACCTTGCGGCGGCGGACCAGGGCGACCAGCACCGGAACGCCCACCAGGGCCGTCATCACGCCGGCCGGGACCTCCGAGGGCGGGAACAGCACCCGTCCGAGGGTGTCGGCGGCCAGCAGGAGGGCCGGGCCGAGGACGGCGGAGAAGGCGAGGATCCAGCGGTGGTCGGCGCCGGCCACGGCGCGGGCGGCGTGCGGGACGGCGAGGCCGATGAAGGCGATCGGGCCGGCCGCCGCGACCGCCGAGCCGGTCAGCACGGTGGCGCCGAGCGCTCCGGCCGCCCGTACCGCACCGGTCTTCGCGCCCAGGCCCTTCGCGGTGTCCTCGCCGAGCGCCAGCGCGTCCAGCCCGCGGGCCACCGCCACCACCAGCAGGGTGCCGACGGCCAGGAAGGGCAGCAGCTGCCAGGCCACGTCCGCCGTCCGGCCGGAGAGCGAGCCGACGTGCCAGAACCGGAACCGGTCCATGGTGGCGGCGTCGGTGGTGAGCACCAGGGCGTTGAGCGAGGCGATGAAGGCGGACATCGCCGAGCCGGCCAGCGCCAGCTTGACCGGCGTGGCCCCGCCCCGGCCGCGCCCGGCCAGGCCGTACACCAGCACGGTGGCGGCCACGGCGCCCGCGAAGCCGAACCAGACGTACCCGGTCAGGGTGGAGACCCCGAATCCGGAGATGGCGACCACCACGCCCGCCGCCGCGCCCTGCGAGACGCCGAGGATGCCCGGATCGGCGATCGGATTGCGGGTCAGGCCCTGCATCACGGCCCCGGACAGGCCGAGCGCCGCGCCGACGGCCAGCCCGACGACCGTCCGCGGCACCCGCAGCTCGCGGATCACCACGGCGTCGGCGGAGTCGCCGCCGTGCAGCAGTGCGCCGACCGTCCCGGAGAGCGGCACGTCACGGCTGCCCACCGCCAGGCTCAGCAGCACCGCGACGGCCAGGACGGCCAGCGCGGCGGCGAGCCACAGGATTCGGTGACGGGGTGTCCGCCGCTTGCCCGGTGGTGCGGTGGTGTCGGTCATGGGGCCTCTCCGCAGAGAACTCAGGTAAACCTGAGTTCCCCCTCGGAGGTGGGGCAAATCGCCGCGTCACGCCCGGAGCTCCTTTCGGTAGCCTGACGGCATGCCCGCGACCGCACCCGCCCCGCTCACCGTCGGCTTCGACCTCGACATGACACTGCTGGACACCCGGCCGGGCATCCACGCCACCTACCGGGCGCTGTCCGCCGAGACCGGCGTCCACATCGACGCGGACCTGGTGGTCACCCGGCTCGGCCCGCCGCTGCTGGAGGAGATCCGCAACTGGTTCCCGGAGGCGGAGGTGGAGCGGACCGCGAACCGCTACCGCGAGCTCTACCGCGACCACGCCTTCGCCCCCACCGTGCCGCTGCCCGGCGCCCACGCCGCCGTGGAGGCGGTCCGCGCCCGCGGCGGCCGGGTCGCGGTGATCACCGGCAAGTACGAGCCGAACGCCCGCCTCCACCTGGAGCACGCCGGGCTGAAGGCCGACACCGTGATCGGCGACCTGTGGGCGGAGACCAAGGGCGAGGCGCTGCGGGCCAACGGCGCGGGCATCTACGTGGGCGACCACCTCGGCGACATCGTGGGCGCCCGGCACGCGGAGGCCGTCGCGGTCGCCGTGGCCACCGGCCCGTACGGGGCGGAGGAGCTGCGCGCGGCCGGGGCGGACGTGGTGCTGGCCGATCTCACCGGCTTCCCGGAGTGGCTCGACCGGCACCTCGCCGGCCAGGGCGCACCCGAGGGCGCCTAGGCGGGCTGCCGGGGCTCCAGCCGGCGGCGCTGCGCCCGGGCGTTCAGGAACAGCCCGGTCAGCGCGGCCAGGAACCCGGCCGGCATCAGCATGCTCAGCCAGTACATGGCCGTCGGCAGCGGCGTCAGGTGCAGGAACAGCGGGACGAAGGTGACCAGGGTGGCGAGCGCGCCCAGGGCGAAGACGACAGTCCCGGCCTTGACGTACACGTCGCCCGGGTCGGCGCTCTGGCTGCTCACGTCCGCTCACTCCTCGGGGGCTGCGCCGGGCCGCCCGGTGCGGGCCCCAGTCTGCGCCGTCCAGTCTGACAGAACGCCCGGCGCGGCGGCCCACCGGAGCGGCCCGGTCACGTTGCGCAGTTTCCCGGCAGCGATGCGTTTTGATCCCTGCTGGGCGGGGGTATGCACGGGATGCCGAGGGGCGCTACAGGTGCGCCCCGTGTCCTCAGACCCGGGGGTGTGAGCCGATGGACAGCGCAGGACCGCGCCCCGGCCGTGCCAGTGCCGGGTCGCCCGTGACCGTGAGATCCCCGCGCCCCCGTCGCCCCTGGCGGGCCTCGGAACGCGGATCCATCGCGGAACGCGGATGAGGCAGTGACGGGCCGTTAGTCTGCTCCTGACAACGCACCGGCCGTGAGCGCCCGCGGGCGCCGAGTCGAGGCCGGCCGTCTTTCTTCCACCCCACCCAGTGATCCCCGGCCAGCTCCGGGATCCCTCACACCCATTCGAGGACTGTTCGAGATGCCCACCGGCCAGGTCAAGTGGTTCAACGAGACGAAGGGCTTCGGCTTCCTGTCGCGCGACGACGGTGGCGACGTCTTCGTCCACACCAAGGCGCTGCCCGCCGGTGTCACCGTGCTGAAGCCGGGCCAGCGGGTCGAGTTCGGGGTGGTCGCCGGCCACCGCGGGGACCAGGCGATGGCCGTGCAGCTGCTGGACGCACTGCCCTCGGTGGCCGCCGCCCAGCGCCGGAGCGCCGACGACATGGCGCCGATCGTCCAGGACCTGATCACCACCCTGGACGCGGTGCTGCCCGGCCTCCAGCGCGGGCGCTACCCGGCCAAGCCGACCGGCCAGAAGCTGGCCGGCCTGCTGCGCGCCGTGGCCGACCAGTTCGACGTCTGACAGGCCCTGGGAGGCCCTGCGACAGGCCCTAGGACGGGAATGCGAGCGCACCCGGGTCGAGCGGGGGGACGAGCCCCTCCGCGGCGGCCCGGGTGAGCAGCGCGTGGACGGCTCCGTAGCCCTCCTCGCCGAGGTCGGCGGTGAACTCGTTCACGTACAGCCCGATGTGCTGGTCGGCCACGGACGGGTCCATCTCCTGGGCGTGCGCCAGCACGTACTCCCGGCTGGCCGAAGGGTCCGCCCAGGCCTGCCGGACGGAGGTGCGGATCGTCGCGGCCAGCTCGCGCAGCCGCTCGGCGCCGAGCGAGCGCCGGGCGACGATCGCGCCGAGCGGGATCGGCAGGCCGGTCTCCGCCTCCCAGGCCTCGCCCATGTCGGCCAGGCTGTGCAGGCCGTACTGCTGGTACGTGAAGCGGGCCTCGTGGATGACCAGGCCGGCGTCCACCCGGCCGTCCCGGACGGCGGGCATGATCTCGTGGAACGGCAGCACGACGATCTCGCCGAAGCCGCCCGGCACCGCCCGCGCCGCCCAGAGCCGGAACAGCAGGTAGGCGGTGGAGCGCTCGGACGGCACCGCGACCGTCTTCCCGGCGAGCTCCGCGGGGGAGCCGACGCCCGGCAGGGTGAGCACCAGCGGGCCGCAGCCGCGCCCGAGCGCGCCGCCGCAGGGCAGCAGGGCGTACTCCTCCAGGACCCAGGGCAGCGCGCCGTAGCTGATCTTCAGCACGTCCAGCTCACCGCGTTCGGCCAGGCCGTTGGTGATGTCGATGTCGGCGAAGGTCACCTCGGGGGCGTCCGCCCCGGGGACCTCGCCGTGCGCCCAGGCGTGGAACACGAAGGTGTCGTTCGGGCAGGGCGAGTACGCGATGCTCAGCCGTTCAGCCACGGCCGGCCTCCTCGATCAGTTCTCGGACGGGCAGGGCCGCGAAGG
This sequence comes from Kitasatospora sp. NPDC059648, assembly GCF_042734825.1. Lineage (NCBI taxonomy): Bacteria > Bacillati > Actinomycetota > Actinomycetes > Kitasatosporales > Streptomycetaceae > Kitasatospora > Kitasatospora sp. NPDC059648. The sequence goes on from NZ_JBHWDU010000001.1 coordinate 108,592, forward strand.
CCCGCTCCAGGGCGGCCAGCGCCTCGCCGATCCGCCAGGCGGCCCGGTCGCGCGGGCCCACCGGGTTGGACACGGTGCGCAGCTCGATGACCGGCACGCCGTACCGGGCGGCGGCCTCGGCCACGCCGAAGCCCTCCATCGCCTCGGCCGCGGCGCCCGGGTGACGGGCGGCCAGCGCGGCGGCCCGCCCGGCGCTGCCGGTGACGGTGGAGACGGTCAGCACCGGGCCGGTGACGGCGTCGACGTCCCGGGTGCCGAGCGCCTTCGCGGCCAGTGCCACGGCGGCCGGGGGAGGGGTGTGCCGGACGGTGCCGAAGCCCAGTTCGGTGACGTCGGCGAAGCCCTCCGGGGTCTCGGCGCCGAGGTCGGCGGCGACGATCGCGTCGGCCAGCACGGTGGCGCCGACCGGTGCGTGCGGGGCGAAGCCGCCGGCGATCCCGGCCGAGGCGACCAGACCGTACGGGCGGGCCGCCAGGGCGGCGGAGGCGGCGGCGGAGGCGGCGGCCGGTCCGACCCCGGCGGCCAGGACGTCCACCGGCGCGCCCGCGCAGCGGTGCAGCACCCCGCCGGGCAGAGGTACGGCCTCGGCCCCGCCGGGCAGACCGCGCAGCACCGCCTCGGCCTCCGCCGGGACCGCGACGACGACGAGCAGCCGGGCCCGTTCGGGGCCCGGCTGCCCGGAGTGCGCGTCGACGACGTGCGCGGTCATCGCGAGGGCGTCAGCTGTTGCCGGCGTCCGTGGCGTTCTTGCCGTTCAGCTGGAAGTACCAGACCGCGATCGGGGCCTCGGCCTTCTTGTCGATCTCGACCACCGTGACCAGGGTGCGGCCGCTGGCGTTCAGCACCGAGCCGGCGGTCTGGAGGCCGGAGAAGGTCGGGCCCTGGGCGTACGAGAACAGGCTGGTCTGCCCGCCCTGGGCGGACGAGCCGCCGTTGGTGGAGGCCCACCAGCCGGTCTTCGCCACGTTCGGGCTGACGCCGACGCCGATCCGGTCGCTCGGCACCACGTCGGAGGACGGCAGCGAGCCGTCCTTCAGGGCCTTCGTGGCGTTGGCCTTGCACTGGTCCTGCTGGTCGTCGGTCAGCGGACTGCCGCCGTTCCAGCAGAACGGGTCCGCGGCCATCGACGAGGTGCCGACCGTCAGGGTGGCCCGGTGGCTGTTGTGCTCGGTCTTGCCGGCGGCGATCGCGACGGAGGTGCCCACCGTGGCGGCACCGACCACGACGACGGCGCCGAGGGCGGCGATGACACGGGTATTGAGGCTCATGCGTCAGAATCTACCGGGCCCGGCCGATCACGCTACGCGGGGGTCGGCCACCGCGTGTTGCCCGTCACCCCGTTCAGGCGGGTTCAGGCCACCCGGGGCGCGGCGGGATGCCGCCGCAGGCCCAGCCGCAGCAGCGAGTGGCCCGTCCACACCAGCACCAGGCCGACCACCGCCGCGGCGATCGACAGCCCCAGCACCCCGCTCAGCGGGAGCACGATGCCGACGCCGCCGCCCGCCACCCAGGACAGCTGCATCAGCGTCTCCGAACGGGCGAACGCCGAGGTCCGCACCGCCTCCGGGACGTCCCGCTGGATCAGCGCGTCCAGCGCCAGCTTGCCCAGCGAGGCAGCCATCCCGGACACCCCGGCGACCAGGACCACCGTCACCACGCCGTACCAGAGCGCGGCCGCCGCCGTCACGCAGGTCGCCAGCAGCAGCATCGCGGTGACCGTCGCCTCCGGGCCGCGGGTGCGCAGCCAGGAGCCGAGCACCGAGCCCAGCGCGTTGCCCGTCCCGGCCGACAGCGCCACCAGGCCCAGCGCCACCGTCGGCTGCAGGCCGCCGATCGGGTCGGTGCGCAGCAGGAAGGCCAGGAAGAACACCAGGAAGCCGACCAGCCACCGCATCCCCGACATCGCCCGCAGCGCCAGCACCACCGACGGGCCGACGGTGCGCAGCGAGGCCTTCACCTTCGGCGGCCTGTGGTGGATCAGGTGGGAGCCCTGGCCCTCGCCGGGCAGGTCGGCGTGCAGCACGGCCCGCTGCTCGCCCTTGGCCGAGTCGACGGTGTGCGGCAGGTGGAAGGCCATCAGGGTGCCGATCACGAACACCAGGAAGGCTCCGCGCAGCGGCCAGCCCGGCCCGATCAGGTGCAGCAGCCCGCCCACCCCGGCCGCCACGCCGGTGGCCAGCAGCCCGGCCAGGGTGACCCGGGAGTTCGCCTTCACCAGGGACAGCCGGCTCGGCAGCAGCCGGGGCACCACCACGCTGCGCACCACCCCGTACGCCTTGGACGCCACCAGCACGCCCAGCGCCTCCGGGTAGAGCGCGATGCCGCCGCCGGAGATCACCCCGGCCATCGTCCAGGCCAGGACGGCCCGGGCCAGCATGGACGTCGCCATGGCGGCCCGGCGGCCGTGCGGCAGCCGGTCCAGCAGCGGGCCGATCACCGGGGCGAGCAGGGCGAACGGGGCCATCGTGATCAGCAGGTACAGGGCGACCCGGCCGCGGGCCTCGCCGGTCGGGACGGAGAAGAAGATGGTGGAGGCCAGCGCGATGGTGATCAGCATGTCGCCGAAGGAGTTCAGCGCGTGCAGCTCGATCAGCTTCGCCAGGCCCGACTCGCCCGCGCCCTCGGCGGAGGTGGCCCGGCGGATCCGGCGGCCGGTGCCGTGCACCATCTTGCCGGTGCGCAGGCCGGCGGCGGAGGCGGTGCGGACCAGGAAGTGCCGGCGGGGCTCGGGGGATCCCTCGGGCAGATCCTCCTCCTCCGGCGGACCGGGGGCCGCCGGCGAGGTCTCCCGGGCTTCCGGGGCCTCCGGCCGGGCGGACTTCTCCATGCCGACCGGGGCGGTGGACGCCCCGTCACCGTCCGCCGGCTGCGGTTCGCCCGCAGCGGGGACGTGAGGCTGCTGTCGCGGCGCGGCGTCCGCCTCGTCGGGGCCGCCGGCCTGTGAGGCGCGCACTGCGTGCTGCGACGGGTCGTCGTCCGCCACAAGCCCATCCTGCCCCAGAATCGCCACGGTGACGCGGGATCCGGATCCGCTCGGCGCGGCCTCCGGAACGGTCGGCTCCGCCCCGGACTGTGCCGGGGCACCGACCGGCGGGTAGCCTGCCCCAGGGTCCGCCCGCCGGGGCGCAGGGGCGCCGGCAGGCCGGACGAGCGGCGCGGCCGGTACCCGCGGCGGCCCCGGGTCGCGCAGAATGGATGAGGGACTACCGAGCCGCGACGGAGAAGGCAACACGCCGTGGGCGACAGAAGAACTGGGAGAGAATCGACGCCGTGAGTGCTGCGATGCGAAGCCGTACCCCCGACCGGCTCTGTGCCGAGGCCGTCGAACTCGCCCGCCAGGCTGCCGAGGAGGCGGTCGGCCCGGAGGCAGTCGGACCGCACCTGGGTGTGCAGGCCGACGCCGACCGCGTCGTCACCCACAGCTTCGAGTGCCTGGACGCGGCCTACCGCGGCTGGCACTGGGCGGTCACCGTCGCCCGCGCGCCGCGCGCCAAGAACGTCACGCTGGACGAGGTCGTGCTGCTGCCCGGCCCGGACGCCGTGCTGGCGCCGGAGTGGGTGCCGTGGAGCGAGCGGCTGCGCCCGGGCGACATGGGCCCCGGCGACCTGCTGCCGACCGGTGCCGACGACCTGCGGCTGGAGCCCGGCTGGAGCGGCGAGGACGAGCCCGCGCCGAACTCCGTGGTCGCCCTCGCGGCCGAGGAGGACGTGGTCCTCACCGATCCGCACGTCCAGCCCGCCCCGGCCCGCGCCCAGATCAACGCGGTCGCCGAGGAACTCGGCATGGGTCGCAGCCGGGTGCTGTCCCGGCTCGGCCTGCACCTGGCCGCCGACCGCTGGGAGAAGGCCCACGGCCCGCAGACCCCGATGGCGCAGGCCGCCCCGGCCGCGTGCGGCAGCTGCGGCTTCCTGATCCCGATCGGCGGCTCGCTCGGACAGGCCTTCGGCGTGTGCGGAAACGAGTTCGGACCGGCCGACGGCCAGATCGTCTCCTTCGCGTACGGCTGCGGCGGCCACTCCGAGGCGGCCGTCATCCCGGCCCCGCCGGCGCCGTCCGAGCTGATCCTGGACGAGCTGGTGGTCGAGCCGCTGCAGCTCCATCCGGACCGCGCCTCCGGCTCCGTCGAGCCGGACGCGCCGACGGAGGAGCTCGGCCACTCCTGATCACTTCTCGCGGCCCGTCCCACTGAACCGGTGGGGCGGGCCGCGGCGTTCCTCCGGGTGGGGGCGCCCGCCGCCGCGGGCCCCCGGCCCTTCCGCCGTCCGTGGGGACCCCCAGCCCACGGGCGGCGGCAGGGCGGGCCGTCGGCCCGGCCGGTGGGGTGCCGGCCGACAGCCGCCGCCCCTGCTCGCCGCTGCCCCGCCCCTGCTCGCCGCCCCCCGTTCGCCGCGCGGCACCTGCGGATTCCCGGTCCTGGCCGTCGCCGGAACAGGCCGTGGTCGGAAGTAGTCGGTGGGGCAGGGAAGAATGCCCTACGACGTACAGGGCGGCGGGAAGGCGGCAGGTCCAGTGGAACCTCGGATCATCGGCAGCGGCGCGGACGAGCACCTCGCGGACCCGTTCGGGAGCGCCGCGCTGCGCCGGCGGGTACTCGACGCCTGGGCCGCCTCGCCAGCCCGCTTCCGGGAGGACGCCAACGCCGAGGAGGAGCTGGCGCTCGGCGGCTACCGGGACCGCCTCGTGGTCGAGTTGGCGCAGAACGCGGCCGACGCGGCGGTGCGGGCCGGGCGCGGCCCCGGGCGGCTGCGGCTGACCCTGGCCGACGGCGTGCTGGCCGCCGCCAACACCGGCGCCCCGCTGGACGCGGCGGCCGTCGAGTCGCTGTCCACCCTGCGCGCCTCCTCCAAGCGCGGCGAGGAGCCCGCCGTCGGCCGGTTCGGCGTCGGCTTCGCCGCCGTCCTCGCCGTCACCGACGAGCCCGCCGTGCTCGGCGCCGCGGGCGGAGTGCGCTGGTCGCTGGGCGAGGCCCGGGCGCTCGCCGCGGCGCAGCCCGCGCTGGCCGACGAACTGCGGGCCCGGGACGGCCACGTGCCGCTGCTGCGGCTGCCGTTCGCGGCCGAGGGCCCGGCGCCCGAAGGCTACGACACCGTGGTGGTGCTGCCGCTGCGGGACGCCGCCGCCGAGGACCTGACCCGCCGTCTGCTGGCCGGGATCGACGACGCCCTGCTGCTCACCCTGCCTGGCCTGGCCGAGGTCGTGGTGGAGACCCCGGAGGGCACCCGGACGCTCACCCGCAGCGCCGCCGAGCCGCGCCCGGACGGCGTCACCGAGGTCACCGTGACCGACGACGCGGAGGGCCGGCCGCGGCGGACGGTCTGGCAGACCGCCGCCGCCTCCGGCCGGCTGGACGCCGAACTGCTCGCCGACCGGCCCACCGAGGAGCGCACCCGCCCGTACTGGACGGTGACCTGGGCCGTCCCCGTGGAGGAGGACGGCAGCCCGCAGCGGCCCGCGATCGCGCCGGTGCTGCACGCGCCCACCCCCAGCGACGAGCCGATCGGCCTGCCCGCGCTGCTGATCGCCTCCTACCCGCTGGACTCCACCCGCCGGCACATCGCCCCCGGCCCGCTCGCCGACTTCCTCACCGAGCGCGCCGCCGACAGCTACGCCGACCTGCTGCGCGCCCGCGGCGCCGACCTGGGCTCGCTCGGGCTGGTGCCCGGGCCGCTCGGGCAGGGCACGCTGGACAACGCGCTGCGCGGGGCGGTGCTCTCCCGGCTGCCCGGCACGCCGTTCCTGCCGCACCCGGGCGGCGTCGAGGAGGGCACGCCCGCGCTGCGGCCCCGGGACGCGACGCTGCTGGAGGGTGCGGACGGCTCGGTGGTGGAGGCGCTCGCGCCGATCTTCCCAGGGCTGCTGCCGGCCGGGCTGGAGCGCCGCACCGAGCTGCGGGTGCTGAACGTGCGCCGGGTGCCGCTGGCCGAGGTGGTGGACCAGCTCGGCGGGCTCGACCGGGAGCCCGCCTGGTGGCGCAACCTGTACGCGGCGCTCGGCGCGGCCGACCCGGAGGCGCTCGGCGCGCTGCCCGTGCCGCTCGCCGACGGGCGGACCGTCACCGGGCCCCGGCGGGTGCTGCTGCCCTCCGAGGACGCCGACTGGGCGGCCTTCCCCGGCTACCCCGAGTCGCTGGCCCCGGCGCTCGCCGCGCTCGACCTGCGCCTCGCCCACCCCGAGGCCGCCCACCCGCTGCTGGCCAAGCTGGGTGCCGGCACCGCCACCCCGGCCGGAGTGCTGGACACCCCCGAGGTGCGCGCCGCCGTCGCCCGCTCCTACGAACTGGCCGACGACGACCTGGACGCGGCGCTCGAACTGGCCGACGCCGTAATGGCCCTGGTGAAGGCCGCCGCCCCGGCGCCCGGCGAGCACCCGTGGCTGGCCCGGCTGGCGCTGCTGGACGACGAGGGCGAGCCCGCCCGGGCGGGTGAACTGGTGCTGCCCGGCAGCCCGTTCGCCGCGCTCGCCCGGGAGGAGGACGCCGGCTGGGTGGACGACGAGCTGCTGGAGCGCTGGGGCCCCGAGGTGCTCACGGCCGTCGGCGTGCTGGCCGACTTCGTGCTGGTGCGCGCCGAGGACGTGGTGCTCGACCCGGACGACCTGGAGCGGCTCGACCCGACCGTGCCCGCCGACCGGGCGGCCGGCGGCCACCCCACCGGGCTGCTGGACGAGGCGCCCGACGGGCTCGCCGAGTGGGCCGAGGACGCCCTGGAGGCGCTGCACGCCGACGAGGTGGTCGGCGTGCCGCCGGTGGCCGCCGAGCTGCTGGCCGTCCGGGACCTCGACCTGGTGGACGACGACGCCTGGCCGGAGGCGCTCGCGGCGCTCGCCCGCCCGCCGTACCGGGACGCCGTGGTCAACCCGGTGCGCACCCTGCTGCCGGACGGCTCCTACGCCGACCTGCCGCCGTACACCGCCTGGTGGCTGCGCGACCACCCGGTGCTGGGCGGCCGCGAGCCCGCCGGGCTGCGCGCCGCCGGGGCCGACCCGCTGCTGCGCGGCCTGTACGACGAGGCCCGCACCACCCTGGACGAGCAGTTCCTGCACGCCCTCGGGGTGCGCACCACGCTGGCCGCGCTGCTCGCCGAGGTGCACGGACCGGACGAGGTGCTGGACCGGCTCACCGACCCGGCTGCCGAGGTCGGGCACCGCCAACTGCACGGCATCCACAGCGCGTTGGCCCGGGTCGACCGCGAGCGGATCGAACCCCTGGACACGGTACGGGCGCTGCCGCCGCTGGATCCGGCCACCGGACGCCGCCCGGACCGCACCGTGGTGGTGGACGCCACCGAGGCGGTCGTCGCGGACGCCCCGGACCTGGTCCAACTCCTCCATCCGTACCCGCTGTTGCCGGTCGCCCCGGGGCTCGCCGCGGACCTCGCCGAGCGGCTGCACGTGTCGCTGGCCAGCGAGGTGGCCGGCGGGCGGGTGCTCTCCGAGGGCGTGCTGCACCGCGTCCCGGCCGTGGTGCGGGAGCTGCTGCCCGGCTGCCCGGTCGCCTACGAGGAGCACGAGGAGCTGCTGGTGGTCGGCCCGGACGGCGGCGAGGCCGCGGTCGACTGGCGGTGGGACCACGAGGCGGACGCCCCGGAGCCGCCGTACGACCCGGAGCTGGCCGAAGCCGCCGACGAGGACGACGAGTTCGAGGTCCCGCCGGTGCCCGGCCTGCTGCACGCCGCCACCCCGGAGGGCCTGGCGGCCGGGCTCGCCTGGTCGGTCGGCCAGTGGCACCGGCGCTTCGAGGTGCTGGCGGCGCTCAGCGAGCCGGACCGGGCGTACGAGCTGTCCGCGGCCCGGGACTTCGAGGGCTAGCCGTACCGACCGCGAGCGTCAGCTGCTGCGCGGCTTGAGTCGCAGGTAGACGGTGGTGGTGACGGTCAGCCAGATCGCGCCGAGCGTCACCAGTGCCGCGGTCTTCAGCGCGGGCGTCGGCCTGTCCGTCAGGCCGACGCCCGCCATCGTCAGCGCCGCCAGTCCGGCCGCCAGCAGTCCGCCCAGGAAGGCGGTGAACGCCTCCAGCTCTCCACCTCTGCGCGCCATTCGGCACCCCCTCTCGGGGGAAGATGCTAGGGCGTGATCCGAAGGACACGGCCGAGGGCGCGGCCGACAATTCGCGTCGCGCGCCCGGCGGGAACGGTCGGCCACGTCCTCGGCCGTCACTCCGTCCCGCGGCGCTTCATCCAGGCCCAGGCGGTCTCCAGGAGCATGCCGCAGACCAGGGCGATGGCGACGCCCGTCCACGGGTCGCGGCCGCCGACGAGGGAGAGCTCGAAGAAGTCCGACAGCCACGGCACCACCAGCACCAGGGTGAAGGCGAAGCCCATGGCGCCGATGAGCAGCAGGCGCCACCAGTTGTACGGTCGGGCGATGATGGCGAGCACCCAGATGGCGATCAGGAAGAGCGTCAGGGTGGCCACGCTGGTGTCGGCCTTGAGGTCGGTGGCGTGGTTGGCCCGGGCGAGCGCATAGGCGACGAAGGTGCCGGTGCCGGCGATGACGCCGCCGGGGACGGCCAGTCGCAGCACGCGTTTCACGAAGCCGGTGCGGGCCCGCTCGTTGTTCGGGGCGAGGGCGAGGAAGAAGGCCGGCACGCCGATGGTGAGGGTGGACAGCACGGTGGAGTGCCGGGGCAGGAACGGGTACGGCGAGTGGGTGGAGATCACCAGCAGCGCCAGCAGGACCGAGTACACCGTCTTGACCAGGAACAACCCGGCCACCCGTTCGATGTTGCCGATCACCCGGCGGCCCTCGGCGACCACCGAGGGCATGGTCGCGAAGGAGTCGTCGAGCAGCACGATCTGGGCCACGGCCTTGGTGGCGTCCGAGCCGGTGCCCATCGCCACTCCGATGTCGGCGTCCTTGAGCGCGAGCACGTCGTTGACGCCGTCGCCGGTCATCGCCACGGTGTGTCCGCGCGACTGCAGCGCCCCGACCAGCAGGCGCTTCTGCTGGGGGGTGACCCGGCCGAAGACGCTGGTCCGGTCGGCGGTCTCGGCGAGCCGTTCGGGGTCCTCCGGCAGGGTGCGGGCGTCCAGCGGCTGGTCCGCGCCGGGGAGCCCGAGGTGCGCGGCGACGGCGCCGACCGAGACGGCGGCGTCGCCGGAGATCACCTTGGGCCGGACGTTCTGGCCCTCGAAGTAGCGCAGGGTGTCGGCGGCGTCGGCACGCAGCCGCTGCTGGAGCACCACCAGGGCGAGCGGGGTGAGGCCGGAGGCCGGATCGGGGGAGTCCAGCGGGACGGGCGTGCGGCCGAGCAGCAGCACCCGCAGGCCCCGGGCGCCCAGCTCCTCCACCTCGGCGAGCGCCGGGTGCCCGGCGGGCAGCAGGACGTCCGGGGCGCCGAGCAGCCAGCTGGCCTCGCCGCCCTGGGGCTCCAGCAGCTGCACGCCGCTCCACTTGCGGGCGGAGGAGAAGGGCATCGCCTCGATCACCCGCCAGCCCCCGCCCGGGCCCTGGCCGTCGCCGCGCCCGTACGCGTCGATCACGGCCTGCATGGACGGGTTGGGGCGGGCGTCGGCGTCGGCCATCACGGCGAGCGCGTGCCGGACGGTGTCCTCGTCGACCGGGGCCGGCTCGCCGTCGGAGATCAGCCGCAGGTCGACCACGTCCATGCCGCCCTCGGTGAGGGTGCCGGTCTTGTCCAGGCAGACGGTGTCGACCCGGGCCAGGCCCTCGATCGCCGGGAGCTCCTGGACCAGGCACTGCTTGCGGCCCAGCCGGATCACGCCGATCGCGAAGGCGACCGAGGTCAGCAGCACCAGGCCCTCGGGGACCATCGGCACGATGCCGGCCACCATCCGGCGCACGGCCTCGCGCCAGTCCCGGCCTTCGACGGCCAGCTGGCTGACGATCAGACCGAGGGCGGTGGGGATCAGCAGGTAGGTGATGAACCGCAGGATGCTGTTGATGCCGCTGCGCAGCTCCGACCTCACCAGGGTGAACCTGCTGGCCTCCTCGGCCAGCTGGGCCGCGTAGGCCTCGCGGCCGACCCTGGTGGCGGTGAAGGCGCCCGCGCCGGCCACCACGAAGCTGCCGGACATCACCTGGTGGCCGGGCCTCTTGAGGACGGGGTCGGGCTCGCCGGTGAGCAGTGACTCGTCGATCTCCAGGCCGTCCGCCTCGGTGACCTCGCCGTCCACGATCACCTTGTCGCCGATGCCGAGCAGCACGGTGTCGTCGAGGACGATCCCGGAGACGGCGATCTGCTGGACGCTGCCGTCCCGGCGGACCTGCGGGCGGGCCTCACCGATCAGCGCCAGGCTGTCCAGGGTCTTCTTGGCGCGCAGTTCCTGGAAGATGCCGATCGCCGTGTTGGCCACGATGACCAGGCCGAACAGCCCGTCCTGGATGGGGCCGACGATCAGGATGATCCCGAACATGACGCCGATGATGGCGTTGAACCGGGTGAAGACGTTGGCCCGGACGATCTCCTTGGCGGACCGGCTGGACCGCACCGGGACGTCGTTGACCTGCCCTTTCGCGACGCGTTCGGCCACCTCGGCGGTGGTGAGGCCACCGCGCCGGCGGGGCAGCAGCCCGAGCGGGTGCGCCCCGTCGGGGCGGGATCCGTCGCTCGGCTGCTCTTCCGCGGGCTGGGCGGGCTGGGTCATGGCACCGACTCTACGGGTGCCTTTTGTCCGATGCGTGCTACTAAAGGACCATTCAGTCCGACTGGGTGGCCGGGCCCTTGTGGTCGTTCTCGGCCGCACGGGCGGCCGCCTCGGCGGCGCGGCTGCGGGCGATCGCGTCCCGCCGGGCGCGGCAGTACCAGAGGCCGATCAGGCCGAGCAGGCCGCCGGAGAGGCAGATCCAGGGCCAGGTGCCGTGGCCGTGGGCGGAGAGGGTGCCCTGGAAGGGGAGCAGGGCGAGGAAGGCGACGAACCACAGCACCGTGCCGCCGCCGACGATGGCGACGTCATTGGCCTCCAGCGGAGGGGGCGAGGGGTGCAGCGGCGTCTTGGGCATGGGGCCTAGCGTACGGTGCGCGGCGGGTCGCGGGGATGCGGCGGGGGCCTCCCGGCGCCAGCCGGGTTCTACGCGCGAAGATAGCGCGTGTGCGACCGGGAAACCATACTTGAAGGTCCACGCCCGGCCACCGTCGCCACGGGCGGTCTCCCTCTCCTCAGCCCCCCACAGAGGACGCACGAATGCCTGTGGTCCAGCCGACCACCGAGTCGCCCGAACCCGCGGCCCCCGCGCCGACGCCCCCCAACGGCGCCCTGGATCGTTTCTTCAGGATCAGCGAGCGCGGCTCCACGCTGCCGCGCGAGATCCGCGGCGGTGTCGCCACCTTCTTCACCATGGCGTACATCCTGGTGCTGAACCCGATCATCCTGGCCAGTGGCACGGACGTCACCGGGGCCCACCTGAACAGCGCCCAGCTGGTCACCGCCACCGCGCTCACGGCGGGGCTCACCACCCTGCTGATGGGCGTCATCGGCAACGTGCCGATCGGCCTGGCGGCCGGCCTCGGCGTCAACACCATCGTGGCGCTCCAGCTCGCGCCCAAGATGACCTGGCCGGACGCCATGGGCATGGTGGTGCTGGCCGGCTTCGCGATCATGCTGCTGGTCGCCACCGGCCTGCGCGAGCGGGTCATGAACGCCGTGCCGCTCGGGCTCCGCAAGGCCATCGCGATCGGCATCGGCCTGTTCATCAGCCTGGTCGGCCTGGTCGACTCCGGCTTCGTCAGCCGCATCCCGGACGCCGCCCACACCACCGTCCCGCTGCAGCTCGGCGGCAACGGGCACCTGCTCGGCTTCCCGGTGCTGGTCTTCGCGTTCGGCCTGGTGCTGACCCTGGTCCTGGTGATCCGCAAGGTGCCCGGCGCGATCCTGATCAGCATCGCGGCCTCCACCGTGCTCGCCCTGGTGATCGACAAGGTCGCCGACGTCCCGGCGTCCAAGTGGGGTCTCACCGTCCCCACCTGGCCCGGCAACCCGGTGGCCGCCCCGGACTTCGGGCTGGTCGGCAAGGTCAGTCTGTTCGGCGGCTTCGAGAAGGTCGGCGTGCTGACCGGCGCGCTGTTCGTCTTCACCGTGCTGATGTCCTGCTTCTTCGACGCGATGGGCACCATCCTCGGCGTCGCCGACGAGGCCCACCTGCTCGACGAGAAGGGCGACCTGCCGGGCATCAACCGGATCCTGATGGTCGACGGCATCGCCACCGCGGCCGGCGGCGCCACCTCCGCCTCCGCCAACACCTGCTTCGTCGAGTCCACCGCCGGCGTCGGCGAGGGTGCCCGCACCGGGTTCGCCTCGATCGTCACCGGCCTGCTCTTCGTGGTGGCGCTCTTCCTCACCCCGCTCGCCACCATGGTCCCCGCCCAGGCCGCCACCCCGGCCCTGGTCACGGTCGGCTTCCTGATCCTGGCCAACTCGATCAAGGAGATCGACTGGGCGGACTACACCATCGCGATCCCGGCCTTCCTGACCATCGTGATGATGCCGTTCACCTACTCGATCACCAACGGCATCGGCTTCGGCTTCATCGCCTTCTGCGTGCTGCGCCTGGCCGCCGCCCGCGGCCGCGGCGTGCCGGCCCCGATGTACGCGGTGGCGGCGGTCTTCGCTTTCTACTACCTGATGCCGGCCCTCGGCCTGCTCTGAGCCGTACTGCCCCGAAGGGACCTCCCCGCGCGCGGGGAGGTCCCTTCGGCGTTCTCGGCGGGCCCCGTCAGTGGACGCAGAACTCGTTGCCCTCCGGGTCCCGCATGACGGTCCACTCGCCGCCGGACTCCTGCACGTCCCGCAGGGCGGTGGCGCCGAGGGCTTCGAGGCGGGCGACGGTGGCCGCGCGCTCGCCCGGGCCGGGGTGGACGTCCAGGTGGAGGCGGTTCTTGGGCTGCCGCTTCTCCTCGGGGACGGCCTGGAAGAGGATGCGGCGGCCGAGACCGGTGTCCGAGGCCGGGTCGTACTCGTCCTCGGGATGGCGGACGGCGGCCAGGGTGCGCCAGGCGGGGTGGCCGTCGACCTCGGTGACGGCGTCCCCGGTGACCGCGCCGGCGGCCAGCAGGCGGGTGATCAGGGCGCCGTGGTCCTCGACGGCGTAGTCGAGGGCGGCGCCCCAGAAGGCGGCCTGGCGGTGCGGGTCGGCGCAGTCGATGACGAGCTTCCAGTGCAGTGGCATGTAACCGTTTCTACCGGTTACGAATGGACAGGGCAATCGGCGGCCGGCGGAAGGTGTCAAAAAGGCGCCTGTGTAGGGAAGTTGGCGGGGGGCATACTGCCTGGACGGAGACGGGGAGGGGACTCGACCGATGGTGCAACAGGATCCGCCCGGGGGAGTCGAGGCGCGACTGCTGCCGGAGTTGTTCTGGCGGGCGGACAAGGCCTCGCTGGACGGACAGCGCGAGACGCTCCGCTGGCACCGCGGGCTGATCGCCATGCTGGTGGTCGCCGCGATGATCGGCTCGCTCCCGGGCCCGGACCACAAGGGCGACAGCGACATCAAGCCACTGTTCTCGGTCGCGGCCTTCCTGGTCGCCGGCTACTTCTGGTCCCGGCTGCGCCGCAGCAATCCGCAGGGCCGGTGGTACGAGGCGCGGGCGGCGGCCGAGTCGGTCAAGACGCTGGCCTGGAAGTACAGCGTCCGGGCCCGGCCCTTCGACGGTGAGGCCGAGTCGGCGGACGCCGACCGCGGCTACCTGCTGCAGGTCGAGGACGTGCTGCGGGCCTTCGAGGACCCGGAGATCGTGCCGCCCGGCAGTGTCCCGGAGATCACCGAGGAGATGCGGCGCGCCCGGGCCGACAGCCTGACCGCCCGGCGCACCCTCTACCTGCGCACCCGGGTCGAGGGCCAGCGCACCTGGTACCGCTCCCGGGCCGAGTCCTGCGAGTCCCAGGCGGTCTCCTGGGGGCTCGGCATAGCGACGCTGATCATCATCGGCGCCGCTGCGGCGATCGCCCAGGCCACCGGTGCCCTGGAGGTGCACATCTTCGGCGCCAGCTCGGCCGCGGCCGCCGCGATCATCGCCTGGACCCAGCTCAAGCAGCTGCGCCCGCTGGCCGCCGCCTACCAGCTGGCCGCGCGCGAGCTGGAGAACGTCGGCAACCAGCTCTCCGACCTCGACCTCAAGGCGCCGGACGCCGAGCTGCGCTGGGCCCGGCTGGCCGCCGAGGCGGAGGACGCGGTCTCCCGGGAGCACACCACCTGGCGGGCCCGCCGGGCGTTCCCGCGGTAGGGGTCGGACGTGCCGCGGTAGCGAACGGGCGTCCGCGGCAGGCGCTGGACGTCCGCGGTACGACCGGGCGGGCATCCGCAAGGCGCTTCCCGGGCCGACCCCGGGGAGGGGCTGGGGAGATCCCGCGAAGTGCGGCCACGCCGGGCCCACAGGTGTGCGGGGTGCGTGAGAGTAGAGCGCCGAGGCACGGACCGTGACCATTACGTGTCCATGCCCTGGTTTCATCGCCTCCGCGCGACCCGCAGTCCCTGCCCGGAGGCCCCTTTGCGCATTCTCCTGATCGCCACGGCGTTCAACAGCCTGACCCAGCGCGTCCACACCGAGCTGCGCGAGCGTGGCCACCAGGTCGCCGTCCAACTCGCGCTCGGCGACGACCAGATGAGGGACGCGGTGGCCCGCATCGACCCGGAGCTGATCATCTGCCCGATGCTCACCAGGGCCGTACCGTCGGACATCTGGTCCAGCCGGACGGTCCTGATCGTGCACCCGGGTCCGAAGGGCGACCGCGGCCCCTCCTCGCTCGACTGGGCGATCACCGAGGGCGCCCGGCGCTGGGGCGTCACCGTGCTGCAGGCCGTCGAGGAGATGGACGCCGGCGACATCTGGGCGTCCGTCGAGTTCGCCGTCCCGGACTGCGGCAAGAGCGAGCTGTACCGCGGCGAGGTCGCGGACGCCGCCGTCGAGGCGGTCCTGCTCGCCGTCCAGCGGTACGAGGGCGGGCTGTTCACCCCCGAGCCGCTCGACTACGCCCGCCCCGACGTGCGCGGCGAACTGCGGCCGTTCCTGCGGCAGGAGGTGCGCCGGATCGACTGGCAGCAGGACGACACCGCCACCGTGCTGCGCAAGCTGCGCGCCGCCGACTCCCAGCCCGGAGTGCTGGACGAGCTGTACGGGCGCGAGTTCTTCCTGCACGGCGGCCACCCCGAGGACGAGCTGCGCGGCCCGGAGCCCGGCGCCGTCCTGGCCACCCGGGACGGTGCGATCTGCCGGGCCACCGTGGACGGCGCGGTCTGGATCCCGCAGCTGCGCCCGCGCCGCACCCCCGGCGGGCCGGTCACCTTCAAGCTGCCGGCCGCCACGGTGCTGGCCGACGAGCTGCACCGGGTCCGCGAGGTGCCGGTGACCCCGGCCCAGGCCGCCCGCCGCACCACCTGGTCGGAGCTGCGCTACCGGGAGGAGGGCGACGTCGGCTTCCTGGAATTCGCCTACGCCGGCGGGGCGATGAGCACCGAGCAGTGCCGTCGGCTGCTGGCCGCCTACCGCGAGGCCGCCGACCGGCCCACCTCGGTGCTGGTGCTGGGCGCGCCCCGGGACTTCTACTCCAACGGGATCCACCTCAACGTCATCGAGGGCGCGGCCTTCCCGGCGCTGGAGTCCTGGGAGAACATCAACGCGATGGACGACCTGGTCGAGGCGATCCTGACCACGGGCGACAAGCTGACCGTCGCCGCGCTGGCCGGTAACGCGGCGGCCGGCGGGCTGATGCTGGCGCTCGCCGCCGACGAGGTGTGGTGCCGCGAGTCGGCGGTGCTCAACCCGCACTACCGGCTGATGGGCCTGTACGGCTCCGAGTACTGGACGTACACCCTGCCGGCCCGGGTCGGCGCCGAGCAGGCCGAGCGGCTGACCACCGAGGCGCTGCCGGTCGGGGCCGAACACGCCCGCCGGATCGGCCTGGTGGACCGTACGGCCGGCGGGGACGCGTCCGACTTCCGCCGCTGGGTGGCCCGGGAGGCCGCCCGGCTGGCCGACTCGCCCGAGCTCACCGGGCGGCTGGTGGACAAGAAGCGCCGCCGCGCCGAGGACGAGGAGGCGAAGCCGCTGGCCGAGTACCGGGCGGAGGAACTGCGCCGGATGCACGCCAACTTCTACCGTACGGGCGAGCCGTACCACGCGCTGCGGCGGGACTTCGTGCGCAAGGTCTGCCCGGTGGCCACGCCGGAGCACCTGACCGGGCTGCTCGGGAAGCCGGAGTAGCCCCCGGGCCCGTCCCGACACGACGACGCCCGGCCGGGGTGGGGGGCCCGGCCGGGCGTCGTCGCGTCGGGGTTCGACGCCGGTGTCCGACGTCGGGGTTCAGTGCCGGGCGCGCGCCCCGGTCATCGCCCGCCGCTGCTGTGGGGGGACCCGGGGCGTACGCGGCGGCAGCGGCGCCGCCGGGCCGGCCAGCAGCGGCTTCGCGGTGGCCTTGCTCGGCGAGACGGCGAAGGCCAGGGAGCCGAAGAAGACGTAGCAGCCCAGGCCGACCCCGAGCGGGAAGATGAACTGCAGGGCCATCACGCCGCCCTGGGTGGAGTGCGAGTAGTCCAGCCGGACGGACAGCGCCGCCATCCCGGTGTAGTGCATGGCGCAGACGGCCACGCCCATCACCGGAGCCGCCGCCAGTACGGCGAGGGTGCCCCGGATGTTCAGTGCGGCCCAGAGCGCGGCCGTCGCCGCGAACACCGCGATGCCGACCGACAGCCCCACGGTGACGTGGTCGTAGGCGAGGTGGCCGGGCAGGACCATCGCGGCCATGCCCAGGTAGTGCATCGCCGCGACGCCGAGCCCGGTGGTCAGCCCGCCGATCAGGAGGGCCAGCATCGGGTGGCTGCGCCAGTAGCCGACGGTGAACAGGCCGATGCCGACCACGGCGACGGCGACCAGCAGGCTGAACACGGTCAGCCCGGGCTGGTAGGTGATGTCGGCGCCGCTGACCGAGAAGCCGAGCATCGCGATGAAATGCATGGACCAGATGCCGGCCCCGAGCGAGGTCGAGGCGAAGAGCAGCCAGGCGATCCGGCTGCGCCCCTGCGAGACGAGTGCCCAGCGGGCGCTGCGCAGCGCCACGAAGGCGCCGAGGCAGGCGACGAAGTACGAGGCCGCCGGTGTCACCCAGCCGTGGTCGGCATGGTGGATCTCACCCAATTGAGCTCCCTGGACATGGGGTTGCGGGCGCCAGGGCTCGGGCGGAAGCAGCAGGCCGGACGGTCGGGGAGGGCGTGCGGGAAACGGGCACGAGACGGGTTCCGCTGAGACGGGGCCTGGCGTGTGGTGCACCTGACAGCCGGGACAGTAACCCCTACCCACCGGTCGCACAAGGTTCGCGCTTTTCGTGAAATCCCAGGTCAGGGTTCATCTTTACGCCGTCTGCATGATCTTGGCACCAAGCCCTGACACCGCCTGCGCACCGCCGCCAGGCCCTTTTGTCGGTTACTCCAGCGGGGCGAGCCCGAACGGGTGGCCGGCCGGGTCGATCAGCACCTTGAGGGTGCGGCCGTGCTGGTAGCCGGGTTCGGTGGCGCCGAGCGCGAGGGCCTTCGCGGTGGACTCCTCCAGGTCGTCCACGTAGAAGTCGAGGTGGAAGTGCTTGCTGCCGTCCGGCTCGGTCCACGGCTCGGGCCGGTACCCGGTCACCCGTCCGAAGCCCAGTGGGCTGCCGCCCTCCGGGTTGTCCAGGATCGCGAAGTGCTCGTCCACGTGGCGGGTCTCCCAGCCCAGCAGCTCGCCGTAGAACGAGGCCAGCGCGACCGGGTCGGCGCAGTCGATGGTGACCATGGCGAGCCGGGCGAAGCCGGTGTCGCCCTGGGGGGACTGCGGCGGTTGTTCGGCGACGACGTCGGACATGGCTGGTCGGCCCTTCCGGGAGTTGGGAGCGGTGGCCCCATCGGGAGCGGTGGCCCCATGACCAATATGGCACCGGGCCGATCTTCCGGCGCGGTGGGAACCCGTTTTTCCTTAGCGAGAGTAATGACGTAAGCTAAAGAGATGCCCGAGATGTCCGAGCAGGACCTCGCAGCGATCTCACAGCTGCGGTCGTCCACGATGCGCCTCTCCCGACGACTCAAACACCAGCGGGTGGAGGAGTCGCTCAGCCCTACCGAGATGGGAGTGCTGGGCACCCTCGCCCGGTGCGGGAAGGCGACGCCGGGTGAGCTCGCCCGGAAGGAGCACGTGCAGCCTCCTTCGATGACCAGGATCGTCGCGATGCTGGAGGAGAAGGGGCTGGTGCGGCGAGAGCCGCACCCCGAGGACCGCCGCCAGGTGGTCGTCAGCAGCACCGAGCAGGCCGAGGCGATCCTCACGGAGAGTCGCCGGCGCAGGAACGTCTGGCTCGCCGAGCTCGCCCAGGGGCTCGACGATGAGGAGTGGGCCGTCCTCCGGGAAGCCGCTCCCGTGCTCTACAAGCTCGCACACCTCTAGGCACACCGAGCCCGGCCCAGCCGCCGGGAGACGAAGGAGCCCGCATCACCGCAGGACAGACCACCGTGACCAGGAGCGCGACGGCCCCCCCGGCCCGACCGCCGCGGGGGGGGAGCACCCGGACACCCCCGGCCGCCCCCCCC